>CACZRQ010000160.1 GCA_902783615.1 uncultured Bacteroidales bacterium
AAAACTAAAAAATAAACGAGTATGATTAATGCCCAAGACATTAAAATCGGTACCGCTATCCGCATGGATGGCAAGTTGTATTTCTGTATTGACTTCCTGCATGTAAAGCCAGGCAAGGGAAACACTTTCATGCGCACCAAGCTGAAGGATGTGGTGAGTGGCTATGTGCTGGAGCGCCGTTTCAACATCGGTGAGAAGCTGGAAGACGTTCGCGTGGAGCGCCGTCCTTACCAGTATCTCTACAAAGAGGGTGAGGATTTCATCTTCATGAACCAGGAGACCTACGACCAGCTTCCTATCTCTAAGGAAATCATCAACGGCTCTGACTTCCTGCTGGAAGGCATGGTGGTTGATGTGGTTTCTGACGCTTCAACAGAGACTATCCTCTACGCTGACGTACCTGTAAAGGTGCAGATGAAGATTACTTACACTGAGCCAGGACTGAAGGGCGACACAGCTACCAACACGCTGAAGCCTGCCACCGTTGAAAGTGGCGCTGAAATTCGCGTGCCTCTGTTCATCAACGAGGGTGACACGATTGAGATCGACACTCGCGATGGTTCTTACGTGAGCCGTGTGAACACCAAGTGAAGTTCTCCATTGTAATACCTGTATTCAATCGGCCTGACGAGGTTGAGGAACTGCTAAGAAGCTTGGTAAACCAAAGCTTTCGAGACTTCGAAGTAATCATTGTCGAAGACGGTTCCTCTATACCT
The DNA here is from genome assembly GCA_902783615.1 of uncultured Bacteroidales bacterium. Taxonomy (GTDB): domain Bacteria; phylum Bacteroidota; class Bacteroidia; order Bacteroidales; family Bacteroidaceae; genus Bacteroides. The sequence continues at coordinate 717 of CACZRQ010000160.1, forward strand.
TGTGGGCAGGTTGTGCAACAATTCTCCGAAACCCTCCCCACACATTATTATATTATTGAGAACTCCGGACCTGCTGGAGCTCGCAATTTTGGCTTGACAAAAGCACAAGGCGAGTATATCATCTTCTTCGACTCTGACTGCCTTATTCCACAAGGCTATTTCGAAGCGGTGGAACAAGCTTTGCAGGAAACCCAAGCCGATGCTTTTGGTGGGCCAGACAGGGCTCACCCCTCGTTCACCCCTGTACAGAAAGCCATCAACTATTCGATGACATCATTTTTCACCACAGGAGGCATTCGTGGAGGGAAACAGAAGATGGACAAATTCTATCCTCGAAGCTTCAACATGGGCATCAGACGAGAGGTAATCAACCAGCTAGGTGGCTTCTCGAAGATGAGGTTTGGCGAAGACATCGACCTGAGTATCCGCATCGTAAAGGGTGGCCACAAGAGTTGCCTGTTCAGCAAAGCTTGGGTGTATCATAAACGCAGAACCGACCTGAAAAAGTTTTTCAAGCAGGTCAACAACTCTGGTATCGCTCGCATCAACCTCTATATGAAATATCCTGATTCGCTGAAGTTGGTGCACGTCTTGCCTGCGGTCTTCACCCTTGGGGTGGGCTTTTTGGCTTGCCTCTTTGTGGTGGGCATCCTGTTGGGAACAGCCACCCAGACAGGCATCATCAATCCAGACCCTCCTTTTGGCTTGATGATTTGCACACTTGCACTGCTTCCCCTGCTGCTTTTCTCGCTGATCATATTCATCGATGCAAGCATCCGCAACAAGAGCATCCACATTGGGTGGTTAGCCATCAAGGCCTCGTTTATCCAACTCTTAGGCTATGGAAGTGGTTTCCTCAGGGCCTGGTGGAAGCGATGCGTGAAACATGAGGGTGAGTTCGAGGCGTTTAAAAAGAATTTCTACAAATAATGTTTAACGATTTTCATTCATAACAAAAAAATGGAAACACTATCAATTAACCAATGGGCGATGGAAGATCGTCCTCGTGAAAAAATGATGACTAAGGGCGTAGAAGCCCTGAGTGATGCAGAATTGCTGGCCATACTGATAGGCAGTGGCTCGATGGGTGAGAGTGCCGTATCGCTGATGCAAAGGGTGCTGGCCAAATGCGACAACAACCTGAGCAACCTGGCTAAGTGGGAGTTGCAAGACTACACCGCCTTCAAGGGTTTGGGACCAGCCAAGGCCATCACAATCATGGCAACTTTAGAGCTTGGCAAGCGAAGAGCCCAGCAAACTCCTGCCGACCGACTCGTCATCGAAGAATCAACCGACATTTATCGCATCTTTCATCCCCTACTCTGCGACTTGCCCCACGAAGAGTTCTGGCTCTTACTGATGAACCAGGCAGCGAAGGTAATCGACAAGGTACGCATCAGCCAGGGAGGCATCGACCAAACAGCAGTGGACATCAGAACCATCATGCGAGAGGCTATCCTCCATCAAGCCACACAGATAGCTGTGGTGCACAACCATCCTTCAGGCAATGTCAAACCCAGTCAAGCCGACAAGACGTTGACTAATGCCATCCGCAAGGCCGCAGATATCATGAACATCCGACTCACCGATCATGTGATTGTGACAGACGGACAATACTTCAGCTTTCACGACCAAGCACTAATATAAAGCCAATAGATTTGCACCTTTCGCTGAAAAGACGTATTTTTGCAAACGCTATTGATATGAATATGGAAACATTCGCATTAGAAGAAAAGATAGTGGAGATGCTCAAGACGGTTTACGACCCTGAGATTCCTGTCAATGTTTACGACTTAGGCCTCATCTACAAAATCGACGTGAATGAGGAGGGCGAGGTGGCTATCGATATGACGTTGACAGCCCCCTCATGTCCGGCAGGCGATTTCATTGCAGAGGATATCCGTCAGAAAGTCAATTCCATCCAAGGGATTAAATCCACTAACATCAACCTTGTGTTCGAGCCCGAATGGAGTCAGGACATGATGACTGAAGAAGCGAAACTGGAATTAGGTTTTTTGTAAAAAAGATTGCGTATGAAGAAAGTGTTTTTCCTCTCAGATGCCCACCTCGGCTCACTGGCCATAGAGCATGGCCGCACACAAGAACGCCGATTGGTGAATTTCCTGGAAAAGATTAAGTTCCAGGCCGATGCCATCTACCTGATGGGCGATATGTTCGACTTCTGGTATGAGTTCAAGACGGTGGTACCCAAGGGCTATACCCGCTTCTTGGGCAAGTTGTCGGAGTTGACGGATATGGGTGTGGAGGTGCATTTCTTCACAGGCAACCACGATATCTGGTGCCACGATTACCTCACAAAGGAGTGCGGATTGATTCTGCACAAAGAGCCCCTCACCACAGAAATCTATGGCAAGGAGTTCTATTTGGCCCATGGCGATGGCTTAGGAGATCCAGAGGTGACATTCAAGGTTCTACGCAGAATGTTCCACAGCAGCACTTTGCAGAAAATGTTCTCGATGATCCATCCTCGCTGGAGCATTGCCTTTGGCTTGCAATGGGCCAAGCACAGCAGGCTGAAGCGCAAAGATGGCAAGGAGCCCGACTACATGGGTGAGGATAAGGAACATCTGGTGTTGTGGACAAAGGAGTATCTGAAAACACATCCCGACATCAATTACTTCGTGTACGGACATCGGCACATTGAGTTGGATCTCTCACTAAACGACAACACCCGCATGCTGATCTTAGGCGATTGGATTAACCTCTTCACCTATGCCGTATTCGATGGCGAAAACATGTTCTTGGAGAATTTCATCGAGGGAGAAACAATATTGTAACTTAACCGAAGTACGATTATGAAAAAGTCCATGAAAAACATCCTGTTGGCAGTTGTGGCTTCGATGGCCTTCACAGCTGCCCATGCTCAGCACAAAGCCCCCAAGTGGTTGGAAGATGCTGTGTTCTACCAAATCTACCCTTCAGCCTTCATGGATAGTGATGGCAATGGTATTGGCGACCTGCCAGGCATCACCAGCAAGCTAAGCTATATCAAAGACCTGGGTGTCAACAGCATCTGGCTAAATGCCTGTTGTGTCTCAGGATGGAAAGATGGCGGTTACGATGTGATTGACTATTACAAGATTGACCCTCGCTTTGGTACAAATACCGACCTGGTGAATCTGGTAAACGAAGCCCACCGTTTGGGCATCCGTGTCTGCATGGACTTGGTGGCTGGTCATTCCAGTAGTCAGAGTGAATGGTTCCTACAATCGATGAGTGGCAAGGATATGCGCTATAGCGACTATTATATCTGGACTGACGAAATCAGCGAACAGGAGAAGCAACTGATTATCCAACGCCATCAGGAAGTGAACCCAGCCGCTAGCTTTACTGGCCGATTTGTTGAGGCCAACGCCCCACGTGCCAAGTATTATGAGAAAAACTATTACGAGAGTCAGCCGGCTTTGAACTACGGCTATGCCAACCCCGACCCTAATCATCCTTGGGAACAACCTGTCACAGCTCCTGGACCTCGTGCCTTGCGACAGGAAATGAAAAACATCATGGCTTTCTGGTTCGACAAGGGTGTGGATGGATTTCGTGTGGATATGGCTCAAAGTCTAGTGAAGAACGATACCGACGGCAAGGCAACAGCTGCCCTGTGGCATGAGATGCGTTCGTGGGTGGATGAGAATTATCCTGATCATATCCTCTTGGCTGAATGGTCGGCTCCCATGACTTCCATCCCTGCAGGTTTCGACATCGATTTCTTCTTACCTTGGCGTGACAACAATGGCTATAAGGAACTCATTCTTCCTGAGCCATACGGCGTGCACAAGAAAGATTACTTCCATCCTGATGGCAATGGCAGTATCGAGGCCTTCGTGCCTTACTATACGAAATGTCTGCAGGAATTGGGCGATAAAGGTTATGTGGCACTGCAAACCTCCAACCATGATTTCCACCGTCCTAACTACGGCGACCGCAACACCATCGAGCAGTTGAAGGTTTCCACCATGTTCTTCCTCACCCTCCACAGCATGCCATTCATCTATTATGGCGATGAAATTGGCATGAAGTACAATGTGAATGCCCCTGAGAAAGAAGGCTCCCGCGAGGATCGCCCAGGCTTCTTTAATGAACGCTCTGGCGAACGAACACCCATGCAGTGGACCAATGGCAAGAATGCAGGTTTCTCAACTTGCGAACCCCAGGATTTGTTCTTGCCCATCGATACTGACAATAATCGCTTAACTGTTGAGACCCAAGAGAAAGACCCCAACTCCTTGCTCAACTTTGTGAAGCAAATCTTGAAGTTGCGTCGCGACCACAAGGCCATGGGCAACACGGGCGATTGGACTTACGTGGGCGATGTGAGTCAACCCTACCCCATGATTTACAAGCGTAGCGACGGCAATGAAACCTTCATGGTGGTGTTGAACCCCAGTGCCAAGAAGGTGAAAGCCAACATCCCCACACAGGGCGGCAAGGCAGCTACCTTCGTGATAGGTAGTGGCAAAACAAACTATAAGCCTGGGAAATCAACAGATAAGATTGACATGAATGGCATCTCGTGCGCCATTTATAAGATTGAATAACTATTTAAACATACTGCCAATCTCATCATCCGATATCGTGGCGATAACGGGATGGCCATCAGGAGTATAGGCTGGGGTGGATAAGGCAAAGAGACGATCCACCAAATCGGTCATCTCTTCTGCCGTGAGCACTTGACCATAGACAATGGCAGCAGCTTGTGCCAAGGTGAGGGCAATGGTCTGTTGCACCTCTTCTTTCACATCACTGCCCTTTTCCAAGGCTGTGTTTACCATGCTGTGCACCAGTTCTACGGGGTTCAATCCCTCAATGCCTCCTGGAACTCCGTTGATGGCGTAGCTGCCACCCCCCAAAGAAGTAAGCTCAAAACCCACAGCCGACAGATCGCTCAAGATACTTTCCAGCATGGCAGCTTCAGAAGGTGCCAATTGCACAATCTCAGGGAAAAGCAAGCCTTGCGAAGCACTCTTCTCCTGCTTTACTTGATTCATATATTGCTCGAACAACACCCTCACATGCGCCCTGTGCTGGTCGATCAGCATTAAGCCCGACTTCACAGAAGTGAGGATATAACGTCCTTTATATTGCATCAGAGAGGATGCCCTTTCCTTAACCTCCAAAAGTATTCCCTTATCCTCCTGCTTAGGAGTCTGCGAAACCTCGGCAAAGACATCCTCTACAGGTGGACGTACTGTCTCTCCAGACAAGTGCAAACCCTGATAAAGCTTCTCCCATTGCTCATCAGCAGATTGCCGACGATACTCATTGTCCTGACCCTCAAATGGATTGTAATGCGGATTCACATGCACCTTAGGAGGAGCAGCCTGACGGTTAGCAGGATTGAACACAGGCAAATCGTCTGGCATATCCGACATGTCGAAGTCTATCGAAGGGATGGCATTGAACTTACCCAACGACTCCTTGACAGCTGCCGCCAATATTTGCCAAATCGACTGCTCGTTCTCAAACTTAATCTCAGCCTTGGTGGGATGAATATTCACATCGATGTTGGCAGGATCCACCTCAAAATAGAGGAAATACGACACCTGTTCTCCTGCAGGGATCAACTGCTCGTAGGCTTCCATCACTGCCTTATGGAAATAAGGATGCCGCATATACCTGCCATTCACGAAGAAGAACTGATGATTGCCCTTCTTGTGTGCAAACTCAGGCTTACTCACAAAACCCATGATACGAATCAGTGAGGTATCTACCTCTACAGGCAAGAGCTGCTGGTCGAGGCGTTTGCCAAAAACAGCCAGAATGCGCTGACGCAGAGAAGATGTCATCAAGTTGAACACCTCAGTGCCATTGCTGTGCAAGGTGAAAGCCAAATCTGGATGCACCAGTACGATGCGCTCAAACTCAGCCATGATGTTGCTCAGCTCTGTGGCATTCGATTTCAAGAACTTCCTTCTGGCAGGCACATTGTAGAAAAGATTCTTTACCGAGAAACTGCTACCTTTCGCACAAGCAATTGACTCCTGCGACTGTACTTTCGACCCTGCTATCACCAGGCGAGTACCCAAGTCCTCATCTGCCATGCGGGTCTTCAGTTCCACCTCAGCAACAGCTGCGATAGAAGCCAAGGCCTCTCCACGGAAGCCCATCGTATGCAGGTTGAACAAATCGGCTGCCACCCTAATCTTCGAGGTGGCATGACGCTCGAAAGCCATGCGCGCATCGGTTTCCGACATACCCTTGCCATCGTCAATCACCTGCACACAGGTCTTACCGGCATCGGTCACCAGCACATGCACTTCCTTTGCTTCGGCATCGATGGCGTTCTCCACCAGCTCCTTAATCAAGGAGGCAGGACGCTGAATCACTTCTCCAGCGGCTATCTGGTTGGCAACAGAATCGGGTAATAATCGGATGATATCGCTCATTAGATCACTCCATTCATAATGGCATACCAAACCCACAACAAGACGATGATCAGGAAAATGATCATGGCATTGTTGGATTTGCTGCCTTTCTCCTTATAACGTTTCAGGTGCGTAGTGCTCTCAGAAAACTTGCCCCTGATATCCTCTGGATCAAACTCCTTAGGAGGCAGCATGCCCAGTTCTCGCTTGGCATTCTCCTCTATCTTCGCCAGTTTCTCCTTACGCTCATCCACGTAAATCCAATTATGATGAAAGCCTCTGGGCTTCCTAACTGAGAACATTCCCATAGTATTTTTTGTTTATTGACAATTGACAATTGACGATTGACAATTGATGATTAACTATTTTTTCCCATGTCTAACCTTTATATCCCTTGGTGCACCCGTCGATTCACGCTCTATCTTCTTCAACACCTGGTCGGCGGGTTTACTGCGCCATTCAAAGAGATCATCCTTGCTTTGCGGCCTCATATAATCGAACCAAACAAATGCCTGCAGGCGATCCTTGCCTTTGGGCACCTGGTCAAGAGGATAAGCCGTGCCAGTGGTCTTGCCCACAAACATACCTTTATCCATCTTGCGGTCTTTCATAAACATCTTCAGGTAGCTGCCTTCTGCATATACCATTACGATGATGGTAGAATCCTTCTCATCGATGGGGTGATAGATGGTCAGCACATTGCCATTCACCTCTGTCTCTCTAATCTCACCATTCACGAAATGCGCAATCATCTCTTTGCCCGTTATCTGGTTATAATGAGCAGAGTCGAAGCGTTCTATCGCCAATGCCTGGTTGATGATATGTGCCCTTTCAATGGTGCTGTCGTTCGAATAGACCTTCACCATCTCACCCAGCAGTTGTTCCTCTCCATGCCACATCACGGGGTCGCGATACATCGTCATGCAAGAGTCTTTGCTGTTCACCACCAGCGAATCGCACACCGCCTGCACATCACTGCGATACACCCTCACATGGTTATAAGCCCTCATCTCACGATAAGTCGAGTCGCTCTTGGGGAAGAAAGTCACCAAACGCAGCGTATCACCGTGCATAAACAGGCTGTCGCCCTGCGAATAGTCGATGGCCACAGCCCGCTTCGTGGCAAAGGCATTCTCCTTCAACTCATCGTAATAGCAATAGTCGCCTGTCAGCATATTCTTATTCACCGTATCGTTGAGTGCCACTCGGCCAAATGCTTCTCCAAAGCCTTGCTGACGGTCGTAGAGCAGGGTGTCGCCTGTGAGCCTTCGCCCTTCGCTCACCACCACCGAACGGTTGAATAGTTCTCCACGCTCTGTCACCGTATTATATATACCCGAATTGGTATAAACATGCGACTGGTCATTGACAATCTCCGCATCGCTGTTGATGGTGGCAATGTTAGTGGCAGTATTGTAGGTCAAGTCCTCAGAAGTCAAGGTAAACTGTGGATTCACCAGCTCCACATTCACCTCAAACACGGCCTGCTTGGTAACAGGGCTGTACTCGCCAAGCACCGAGGTGAGCACATTCACCGTATCTCTCAGGGTACCTCCATCGAAGTAATAACCCAAGTTCTCCACACGGTCGTAGTCTAAGCTATCGGTTTCCAGTTGGGTTTCACGGTTAATGAGACGCACATTCTCACGCAACTTAGCCAACTGGGCAATGCCATCGTAATACATGTAGTCACCATAGATGAACAAGGTGTCACCTTGCTCCATGCGGCAATGTCCGAAAGCCTCAACAGAGTTGATTTTCTCGAATATCAGCGCACTGTCGCAATACATATACATGCTGTCGTGCTTCAGTTTCACCGAGCCTCTCAACACCTGTACATCAGGACGCTGGTTTTGGTCAGCCACCGCCTCATCGGCATAAAGCAAGTCAATGCGAACCTTCTGCTTCTGCGGATTCTGGTCAATTGACCGTTGACCATTTACCATTGACCTCTGACCATTGATCATCGACATCATAGAAAAGCCGAAAAGGCAAAGCAAGATAACTTGCAATGCCCTCAGTCCCCTATGTTTTACGTTCTTATTCCGCATGGTAATCGTCAATGGTCAATTGCCAATCGTCATTTAATCCATCCTTTATACTTAAACTCACAACTTGGCTTCCAATTGTCGCTGATTCTCACATACGTAGTACTCAGCTTATTTTGAATCCATTTCTCAATCAGCTCATCCTGTTTCTTCTGCACCACCATCTCCTTCAGGCGTTGGTAGTCGTCCGACACAGTTGCCTTATGACCCTTGATGCGGCTCTTCAGCTTCACAATCACTGTCTGCTCCTGACCCGTTCGAGGAGTCATGTTGATGGCCTTCGAAATCTCGCCCACCTCCATGGTATCCACCACCTTAGCAATCTCCGAAGGCAGGTCCTGCATCTCGAAGCGGGAAGTCTGTGTCTCTTCATTAGGCAGCAAGCCGCCGTTGTTGCGGGTATTCTTGTCATCCGAAAGGGCGTATGCAGCCTCCTCGAAAGTATATTTGCCATTGCGCACCTCATCGGCAATGGAGTCTAAGTAAGCACGCGACTCCGTCAGTGCCTCATCCGGCACATGCGGTTTCAGCAAGATATGGCGCACACGAATTCGGTCACCACGCTTCTCAATAAGTTGGATGATGTGATAGCCAAACTCGCTCTCCACCACCTTCGATATCTTATCAGGCGACTGCAGGTTGAAGGCCACATTCGCAAAAGCAGGATCCAGCTCACCCTTACCCATGAAACGTCCCAAGTCGCCACCACTCATGGCAGAGCCTGGATCTTCGGAATAGAGGCGCGCCAGCATGGTAAAGCTGTCGCCATTGTTCACACGGTCGGTATATTCACGCAGGCGGCGTTTCACATCGTCAATCTCCTCTTGTGGAATCTGCGGTTTGCGGGTAATGATCTGCACCTCAACCATTGTGGGGATATAAGGAATACTATCCTGAGGCAGCGATCCATAGAATCGTCTCACCTCGGCAGGGGTGGTCTTCACATCACCCACAATCTTCTGTTGCATCTTCTGCACAGTGAGGTTTTCACGTGCTCCAGTACGCAGCTGTTCACGAATCTGCGAAGATGTCTTGTTGAAATACTCCTCCATCTTCTCACGCGAGCC
>CACZRQ010000161.1 GCA_902783615.1 uncultured Bacteroidales bacterium
GATTTCAAATACAGTCAGGAGATAGCCGACAAGTTCAATGGTGGCAAACCTTTGACAAAGATCATGGGTAGCTATCAGATGCTGGTGCGTGGCGAGGTGATGCGAGGCAGGTATCGCAACAGTTTCGAGCATCCCGAAGGCTTCAAGCCCGGACAGCTCACGCAGGTGAAGTTTGCCTTGCCCGACATTGCCCACTGTTTCCAGAAAGGCCATCGCATCGTGATTCAGGTGCAGAGTACCTGGTTCCCCTTGAACGACCTCAATCCGCAACAATTCATCGATATCACCCAGGCAAATGAACAGGATTTCGTGAAGTCGGACATCAAAATCTTCCACGAGAAGGCTCATCCGTCAAAGATTACGGTGAATAGATTGAAATAATTTTGTTTTTTCAGATGCATTGTCTATATTTGCTGACTGAAAAGAAATAAAAAATGACTTATGCAGAATTATGAGTTTTCACTGGAGTTTAATCCAGACATTATCCAGCATATCTATTCCTTGATTAAGGAAGACCCTGCTTACACACCCCGCTTCTTCAGAGGTGGGATGCTGGAGATGGAGCAGGCTTTGCAAGCCATCAACGACACGCGTGCCATGCGCATCGGTCCTGGCATCATCACTCAGGTGGGTGAACTGTTCTTGAAGCAGTTCCCACACGCTCGCGCCATCGTTGTGGCCGACACCAACACCTTCCCCATCGCCGGCAAGGCAGTGGAGGAAGCACTGATGAAGGCAGGAGTGGTGGTTGAGGAGCATCTGATTTACGAGGGCAAGAACCTGCATGCCAATTTCGACACGATGGGCATGTTGCTCGACCGTTTGAAACAATTGACAGTGGATGTAATCCCCATCGCAGTGGGAGCAGGCACGGTGAACGACCTGACGAAGTTGGCTTCACACCTGTCAGGAAGGCATTACATGGTGGTGCCCACAGCAGCTTCCAATGGTGGCTATACGGCTTACGGAGCGGCTATTCGCATGAATGGCATCAAGCAATCATTCCCCTGCCCTGGTCCACAAGCAGTATTGGCAGATACCAACATCATCATCAATGCACCCACCGAGTTGAATCAGAGTGGTTATGCCGACATGTTGGCAAAGATGACATCGGGTGCCGATTGGATCTTGGCCGACTGGATGGGCATTGACCATATCAATGAAAAGGCTTGGAAGATGAGCCAGAGCGGATTCCACGAAACCATGGTATCAGTGGAACGCATCATGGCAGGTGAGCCCATCGATGAGCGCAAGAACATTGAGAAGATGATGGAAGGCTTGCTGCTGAGTGGCTTATCCATGCAAGTGGTGAAGAGCGACTTGCCAGCATCGGGTGCGGAACATCAGCTGACGGGTATCTGGGAAATGGAACGTGCCGTGAGTGGCAAGGACAAGATGCCTCATGGCAAGTTGCTGAGTATCGCCTTGTTGACGGTTACAGCCATCTATAACAAGTTCCTGACATGTGCCTTAGACGAAGTGCTGAATGTAGATCAAATTGTGAAGGAGTGGCCTTCTTTGGAGATTTACGAGTTGCAGGCTCACGAGGCATTGAGCAAGGTTGGTTTGGAGAAATTAGGCATGCAGGTGGCAGTATCGAATTATGTCACACCTGAGAAGTTGAGCATCGAATTGCAACAGTTGAAAGAGTACTGGCCAGATGTGAAGGATCGTCTGAACCAACAGGTTATGCCAGTAAGACAACTTTATGACACTTTGAAGATAGGTGGTATGCCTACCAAACCCAGTGAGGCTGGTATCTCTTGGGAGCATGTGTATCAAACGGTGAAGTGCGTGCCTTACTTGAGCAAGCGTTTCAACGTGCTGAGTTTAGTGGCCAGAACAGGCTATCTCAACCCTTGGTTGGACGACTTATTCAAGAAGACGAAGAATTGGTTTGATTGACGATTGACGATTGACAATTGAGCTTCGCTCCAATTTCGTCACGACTCGGCATAGCTCAAGCAAGCTTGGCTCTGCTCTCGCTGCTCCGAAAAGTGACGATTGA
>CACZRQ010000162.1 GCA_902783615.1 uncultured Bacteroidales bacterium
GAGGGAACCCACCTCCAAGCGACCTGGCTTGCTGGCAAAACCTTCGGCATTCAAACCTTCGGTGATGGCTATCACCACATTCTCGTCAATAATCACCTCCCGATTGCTGCCCAACGCATCAAAGAACTCCTCTGCATTATGCACCACAATCTGCTTGTCGTAGTGCTTGTTGGTCAAATCGGGCACTCTCACTCCATGACGCATGTAATCTGAGAGCATCGATTCTGAGATGATGAGTTGCAGGTTGGTCTTGCCAATCACAGAAAGCTGCTGGCCACTCATCAAACGTTTCTCCAAGGCTTGACGCATTTGATCCAACTGCTTCGAATTAAACTTCGACAGGTAAGTAGTGTTCATCATGAAGGTATCGAGCAGACCTTCCCAAGGTTGGGCTTCCAGCTCTTTCTCCTTGGCCACGCATTCCTCCAGACTCAAGTCGGTCTTGGTGAGTGTCCACACCGCAGAACCATCAGGTTTCTGCACCACTAAATACTCTTTGCCATTATGCACCACATGCTCAACCCCCCAGCCATGTTCGGCACGATAGGGAGCATCAATCTGTCCAACACCCACAGGTTGCAGGGTATAGCGTGTTTTATTGAAACGGCGCAACAGGGTTTGAATGGGTTCATGGTCGGCACTCTCACCGAAGAGGTTCACAAACTGTCCGCTGATGCTCACACTATAGCGGGTATAGCCATCGAACCACCAGGTCAGGTCTTGTATGTTCTGTGCCCTCAACTGGATGGCAAACAGAGTTGTCAACAGGCATATCAGTATCTTCTTCATCGTTCCCTCCTTTTTTATGGTCGCATCGGACCAACATCTTCTCTTACATCCACGCTTTCGCCCCGTTCATCATTCCAGTAGTAGTCTTCTTCTTCGAACGAGAGCACGTTCACGTTGCCACGATCGGCTTCAGGATGCCACATCTCGCAATTGTCGAGCATCGTTTTCCTGTCCACATAGAACAGGGCTCCTCCATTGCGGAAGAAATGGCAGTTGTTAAACTTTGTATCGGTGCTCAAATAGCCCCAAATGCCATTTTGGTTGTCGAAGAAATCGCAATTGTTGAAAGTGAAACTCGTGCAATAGTTCAGCTCCATGATGCCATCAGAGCAATCGTGAATCATGCTGTTCACCATAGCGAGGTTCTCTGAGTTCATACCGATAATGCCGTATGTGCCAGATCCATACAAATCGCATTTGTCGATGAACACTCCAGTCGATTTATCCATCCTGATCACGCCACCCGAACAATCACCCCCATCGGTATGTCCCATCACCAGGTTACTGAAGTTGATGTTATTGCAGTTCTTGAGGTTGAACACGCAGGCATAGCGTGGATCCACCAGAATCTGTGAGCCTGGCCTGCCATTGATGTTGAGGTTCTCTATATTAAATAAGGTGAGCTGGCGACCGTCATAAACTTCCTCGCTGATGATTTTGCCATGATCCGACGCATATTCGTAGGCATCATAAATCCAGTCGCGCCCAGGCTCCTGGAACAGAGCCTCATTGTTCAGCACATCGCTCAAGTTGATCACGGCATCCTCTGTAATGTTGATGATGCGGTTGCTACCCAAGGCTTTGATGAAATCCATGGCATTGTCCACTTCGAACATATCGGCTTCATCATAGTCGTAATCGTAGGCTGATGCAGCCATCCTCAGGAAGGAAATGGGCTCACGACGATTGATATCAGGCTCCTGTTCACTCTTGATGAGCTGGAGGTTGGTATCTTCAATGATGTCGCGATTCTTCTTCGCCTCCAACTTGGCTTGCATCTCTTTCAGTTCATTCTCAGAGAATCGTCCTAAGTATTGGATGTTCATCAGGAAATTTTCCAACATGAAGTCAATATCCTCATTGAATTCAGCCTGTTGTTCCTGGTTGGTCAGGTCTTCCAAGTTGTCGGGGGTAAGCACCAAAGTGCTCACTATACGTTTTTGCGGATTTCTCACGGCCAGGAAGTTCATGCCATTCTGACGGATATAGTTCACCTCCCACCCTGCTTGGGCTCGTTGGAAGGGTCGGGCTACTTCGCCTGAGAAGAAATACTGACCTTTTTCCCTGCCTGCCAACAGATCGAAGGTATTGCCCACTGTACCGAACTCATCTTCACCAACCAAGTGGACTGCCCCCACTTCTGGGTTCACCTTCACAGCTTCATAGCGATACCTACCGTCCCAGAACACATCGCCCTGCTTGATGGTTTGTGCCTGTATCATTACGGCAGAAAACAACAATACTATGGTAAACAAATATTTTTTCATAGACTCCTTTTTATTGTTTCAAATTGATGCCATTAAGGAAATTCTAATTCACTTCATCTTTTCAATCCGGCAAATCATACCAAGTGGGTTGCCAGTCGGCAAAATTCCATTTGATGGAACGATGGATAATCTTATCGCCCTGCTCCTTTGTGATATCCTTGTTATCCAGATTATATGTCGTTTTGCCATCTTTGGTCACACCAGCCAACACGTGGAGGACGGTACTGTTCATCATCTGAATGGCAACAACGCCTTGATTATCTCCCATGTAGCCTCTGAACACCACCCAGTTGCCATCCAGAATCACATCAGCATAGAAATCCTGGCTCTCCAGTCCAAGTAAAACAGGGAAACCTGCCTGCTGACCATACCATGCACCATGCTTGTTGTCACGGTTACGGAAGCAGATCTCTGGGGTACCATCACCATCCAAGTCGATGGGGGCATACTTATTGAAACGCTTATGTTCCAAGTTGGTAGCCGTTTCCTCATAATCATTGAGTATGCGAGCATAATTCTCGAAATACACTGCCAGCGATGGATCATATTCATCGAAGCCCTTACCATCATCGTTCAAACCTCCTTCGCCTATCTTCTGAGGTCCCACGTCACCTCTACGCATCTCGGAAGCCCCACGGTCGCTGTTCCAGATGTAGTCGATTTCCTCGTAAGAAAGCACATTCTCATTGCCTCGACTATCCTCGGGTTGCCACATCTCACAGTTGTCGAGCATGATCTTGCGATCCACATTAAACAGTACGCCCAGATTGCGGAAGAAGCGACAGTTATTGAATTTCATATCGGTACAATGGTAAGTATCAACACCATTCTTGTTGTCGTAGAAGTCACAGTTGACGAAGTTGGCTTGTGAACATTGAATCAGCCAGACAATACCCTCAGAACACTCACGGATAGCCGTGTTCACCATCACTATGTTTTGACTGTTCTCGGCACTAAGACCATAGGTGCCACATCCGTAGAGGTCGCAGTTATAGACAGAAATGCCATTGGTGTTCTTAGCCCCCAGCACGGCACCCACGCAATAGCCGTCTTCTGTGTGACCCAAGGTGAGGTTGTTGAAGGTGATGTTAGAGCATTCATACAAATTGAACACGCAGGCATAGCGAGGCTCTACAACAATCTTGGAATCAGTGCCACCCTGAATGGTGAGGTTATACACTCTATGAAGGGTGAGCTGACGTCCGTCATAAACATCCTCACTGAATATCCACACTGCATAATCATGAAAATCTTCCATATCGCCATCAATCCAGTTGGTGTGACGATTATCCATGAAGAAATCATGGTCATTCAGTATCTTGCTCAGGTTCAACGTAGTCCTGTCGGCAATGCGCACAGTTCGGTTGCTACCCAAGGCCAGGATGAACTCCCTTTCATCGCTCACCGTCACATACTGGTATTCCTCGAAGTCCAAATCCTTGGAAGCCAACTCTTCCCCTTCTTCAAATTCCTCGTCATACTCTGGCTCTTCAGTAATACGATCCAAAAATTCCTCACGACTCATCAATGGTTTCAGGCGCTCATTAGGGTTCATGGCCAACTCTGTATCAATCAGCTGGATATTGACCTTACCCCTGATGTTCAGGTCGCCCATTTCCTGCAACTGAGCCTTCATCTCCCTCAACTCTTCAGGCGAGAAGCGACACAGATACTGAGCATCCATCAGGTAGGTGTTGAGCAAATCCTTTACAGGATACTCATCGGCGGTAATGCCATTCAGGTACAATTCTCTCATGTCCTGCAAATCACCATCCATAAGGGTAATCACACTCACAATCCTACCTTGCGGATTCTTGAAGGCGATGAATTTGATATTGTCTTCATTGATGTAGTCCACCTCCCATCCGCCTTCTGCACGCAGGAAGGGGATGTAGCCTGTGGCATTGAGGGAATACTGATTGTCCTTTTTGCCTGGATTCAAATGGAACTGATAATAGTTGTACTCAATGTCATAGCCCTCGAAGAAAGAGGCACCTGTGGTTTCATCCACTTCGGACACTATGAAGCGAATCCTGCCGTCCCACCACACTTGACCTACCTCAATCTTCTGTGCCTGCAAGGTCAAGATGGTGCATATCATTGCCAATAAGCATACTAACTTTTTCATAATTATCTCAGTTTTAATCTAATCCATTCCATTTGCCTTTGATGCGCTTACACTGTACATAGAGCGACGGACAGTTGAATACCTTGAAGAGCTCACTATCGGAGGTCTTGACAATCTCGATGGAGCGTTGCTCGGTGTCCCAACCTTTGCCCATGATGTAGATGTACATCACGGTGCCATCGAAAAGCTGCATCTCCTGATGCTTATTTACACTGGCCTTCATGTTGATGGTGTAAGGCTTCTTGGGGGTATATCCGTTCTCAGGTGTAGCTCCATCCAAGACTGCTGCAGGGAGGTAACGCTGACGATAGGTATCGCCTTCCCCAACATCTTTCAACTTGTCTCTCAAGATTGACATCACCGAGCTCACATTATTCTGTGCATTGATGAGCTTGATGCACTCCTCGCCCACCTTACTGTCGCGAGCATACATCTCCATAGCCATAGGCATCATTGCCGCCACGCCATAAGGGGTCTGACCCAGAAGCTCATACACATAGGCAAACTCTTCATAATCCGATGGGATGTGGGTGAAGGTCACCTTGCCTGTAGCCTTAGGGTTATACTTTTCGATGGTGAGGTTGCCCTCCATCGTATAGGTATGGCCATTGTAAGTGAAGCTTTGTTGCGCTTGACCCATAGCCAATGCTCCGAAAAGGAAGCACATAGTCAAAATCAGTTTTTTCATCGTCATAGACTTATCGATTTAAAGGTTATTTTAACAATGGTATTTCAATGCGACTCTTGTCGTCGAGGAATAGGGTTTGATGGGCAACACGAGTCTTGCCTTGAGCTGACCACACCCCGGCATAGTTGCTGTGCACACTGTACTGGGGGAAGTCGGAGGAAGAGATGTCGAGCCTAATCTTACTGCCTGGCTGCAATTGCCACATAATGGGCAAGGATTCGATGCTCAGCTCCACTTCAGAACCTGGCTCGTAGGTTTGCCTATCACCCAATGGGTTGTTGCGAAAGCCCAAGGTGGTGATGCCCGTGCGTATGTTGTAGGTCTCTCCATTGGGGAAGACCTCACTGATTTTATAGGTGAATGCCGTATCATCGCAATCGGAACTGACATGCAAGTTGATCTTCACCTGACCTGCAATGAGTAACGGTTCTGACAATGGCTCAGATACGAAAGACAACACATCAGGGCGATAGCCCACTTCGGGCTGCAATTGGCTACCTCTTCGAGTGCTTGAATTGAACAAGGTCTCGCCACCAATGGATAGAACAGGATTTGTGGGATCGTAATCATATTGAAGATTGGAGACTGAAGATTGAAGATAATCCTTAGCCAACTTTCCATTTTCAGCCAAATAGTATTTAGCCTCCAGGTGATTATCCTTCATCGGCCAATCTTTCAAACTATGCCATTTATCTTCGCCAATCGCATATACCTTCACATCAGGCTTAGGTTCTTCACCCTTCACCAACAGGTCGTAGAACCACTGGAACTGAAGAGTGGTGAGATTGATATCCGTAGCATGCTCAATCTTTCCAATTTGTGGAGTGATGATGTGAGAGTGGTTCCATGCTCCCACAATGAGTTGGCTCTTCGCCTTGGTTTCTTCAGGCAGCAAGTTGTAGCCCAAGATGGTTCCCTCCTGATGATGGTCGAAATGCCCTGCCACCACCACAATGGGCACCTTGATCTTAGGAGGGATGCTTCGCAAAGTTGCCCAAACACCTTGGTGCCAATACGGGTCGGTATAATCGGTGTGTGAAATCCAGTCGCGATACCAAGGGAGCTCTACTCCAAAGAAATGGGTATCCATCTGTTGTTGGGGCATGTAAGCCATCTGCTCAAAGTAAATCCTATCAACATCAGGCTTGGCTGGTTTCTGCTTGATTTCCTCAGCATTGTCGATCGCCCATGCGGTAAGAATATCTTGACGGAAAGCACCATTACTGTAGGCTGAGAGGTGACGATCCACACCATAGTGATGCAGGAAGATACCCTTCACCTTCTCAGGTACGATATCGGCAATGATCCAAGCCGTCAAAGCGGTATATGACTCGCCAAATAGTCCAATGTTCTTGCACCAAGGCTGGGCAGCAACCCAGTTCACCAATGCCAATCCATCGGCACGCTCGTTCACATTGGGTTCATACACACCCTCCGAGCCACCCTTACCACGGCAATACTGAACAATATAGGCAATTCCATGGCGAGCATACTCTTGCCCTATGCGATCTGTATCATCCAGACCAAGCCAAGTGTATGGGGTACGGGTAACCAGTACAGGCCAAGGTCCTGCTATGGTAGGCTTGTAGATGCGGGTCTTCAGATTCAGCCCATCGGACGTCTGCACATCAACCAATTGGTATTCGTACTCGCACACGCGTGGAGCTATCTGCGAAGAATCAAGCACTGACGATACTGTCGAGTGCCTCATCATCTCCCTGTAGGCATCCAACTGAGCCTGTGTAAGCTGCTGAGCCTGAGCCATGATACACAATGCCATCACCCATATTGCCACAAATAATCGTTTCATATCCAAAGATTGTTAAAAAACTATACAAAGGTATATTAAAATAATGACTCTGCGAAATATTCATGGCAAAAATATCACAAAACCATATTACGTTTAGTAGCAACAAAGGAAGCGTATAAATAAAATAGGTGTGATTATATTTGCACAAATGACAAATATGTGGTAAATTTGCAATCGATTTTGAAAAGTACGAGACAAATCGTTAGGCATGAGGGTGATTATTTTACAACATGATATCGTCTGGGCAAGTCCTGCAGACAATCAGCAACACTTAGAGGCCATGCTGTTACAACAGCCGAAAGCCGACCTCTACGTCTTGGCTGAGATGTTCTCGACAGGCTTTGCCACAGAGCCCGAAGGTATTGCCGAAAACGACTGTTCATCACTAAACTGGATGAAGCGGATGGCCACCTGGCTTGATGCTGCCATAGCAGGTAGTGTGGCCACCGAGGAGAACGGTAAGTTCTACAACCGTTTCTACTTCGTGGAACCAGACGGCAGGACTATCCACTACGACAAACGCCATTTGTTTACCTACAGTGGAGAGGACAAGCATTTCACGAAAGGCAACGAACGTGTGGTGGTGGAGTTTCGTGGCGTAAGATTCATGTTGCAAGTGTGCTACGACCTGCGTTTCCCCGTGTTCAGTCGCAACAAGGGCGACTATGATGCGATCATCTACGTCGCCAGCTGGCCATCAAGCCGCATAGAAGTATGGAAGACCTTGCTTCGTGCCAGAGCCATTGAGAATCAAAGTTTTGTAATAGGTGTCAATCGCATTGGCAAAGATGTAAAATGCGAATATCAAGGTGGTTCGGCCATCATCGACCCATACGGGCGAACATTAGCATCTACACTTGATTACAAAGAAGATACAGCATCAGCAGAGCTGAATTTGGACGAATTGGAAGCGTTCAGGAAAAAGTTTCCTGTATTGAACGATGGCGATAGTTTTGAATTAGACAATTTGAGTTAAATATTTGATAATTAGCATATATGGAAAAGAAACTATTATTAGGTGATGAGGCGATTGCCTTGGGAGCTTTACATGCCGGACTGAGTGGCGTGTATGCCTATCCTGGCACCCCATCGACCGAAATCACAGAGTTTATACAAGGCTCTCCTTTAGCGAAAGAACGCAAGGTAAGGAGCCGTTGGTGTACAAACGAGAAGACAGCCATGGAGGCTGCATTGGGCATGTCTTATATGGGCAAGCGTGCCTTGGTGTGTATGAAACACGTGGGAATGAACGTCTGTGCCGACCCATTTGTGAATAGTGGCATGACGGGTGTGAATGGTGGTGTCATTGTGTTAGTGGCCGACGATCCCTCGATGCACTCCTCACAGGACGAACAAGATTCGCGTTTCTATGGTAAGTTTGCCATGATTCCCACGTTCGAGCCATCGAACCAGCAGGAAGCCTACGACATGATGGAAGCCGCTTTCGCATATTCCGAGCAGCAAAACCTGCCTGTACTGATGCGTGTTACCACCCGTATGGCGCATAGTCGTGCCGTAGTAGCAGTAAAGAGCGAGGCACGTCAGCAAAACGAGCTTAACTACAACGCCGTAGCTGCCAACTGGGTGCTGTTGCCTGCCAATGCCCGTAAACGTAACGACGTGGTAACTGCCCAGCAGAAACAGTTGGAAGAGGATGCAACCAACTCCGCCTATAACATTTACAACGAAGGTCAGGACAAGTCGTTGGGCATCATTGCCAGCGGTATTGGCTATAACTATGTGAACGAATGCTTCCCTAAGGGAAATCCTCATCCAGTATTGAAGATTTCACAATATCCGTTGCCTAAGAAGCTGGTACGACGTCTGATGAACGAATGCGAGACAGTGCTCATCGTCGAGGAAGGTCAGCCTTTCATCGAAGACATCGTTCGAGGTGTAAGCGAGAGCCAGAACATCAAGGGTAAGCTCGACGGAACCCTGCCCAGAACAGGCGAGTTGAACCCCGACATTGTAAAGAAAGCCCTTGGTATGGAGAGCGACCAATGTTTCGCTCCCTGCGAAGATGTAACTCCACGCCCACCAGCACTCTGCATGGGTTGTGGTCATCGCGATGTCTATACAGCCTTGAACGAAGTGCTCCGTGAGTATGAAAATCCTCGCGTCTTTGGTGATATCGGCTGTTACACGCTTGGCTTCCTGCCTCCATTCCGTGCCATCCACTCGTGCGTTGACATGGGTGCATCCATTACGATGGCAAAGGGCGCTGCAGATGCTGGCCAATGGCCTGCCGTTGCCATCATCGGCGACTCAACCTTCACCCATAGTGGCATGACGGGTTTGCTCGATGCCATCAATGAGAATGCCAACATCACTGTGATTATCAGCGACAACCTTACCACTGGCATGACGGGTGGACAGGATTCTGCAGGTACCAACAAGTTCGAGGCCATCTGCCGTGGCTTGGGTCTGAGTGACGAACATCTGAAAGTGGTTGTTCCTCTGCCGAAGAACATGCCGGAAATTACGCAAATCATCCGTGACGAGATTAACTACAAGGGCACCAGCGTGATCATACCACGCCGTGAGTGCATGCAAACCTTACAACGTCATTTGAAACAAAAAAAAGAAGCAAAATGAAAACAGATATCATACTTTGTGGCGTAGGAGGACAAGGCATCCTCTCCATTGCCACCATCATTGGCGAAGCTGCCATGAATGAGAACCTTTACATCAAGCAGGCCGAGGTACACGGCATGAGTCAGCGTGGTGGCGATGTGCAGTCGAACCTGCGCATTTCGACCGACCCCATAGCCAGCGACCTGATTGCCCGTGGTGGTGCCGATGTGATCATCTCGATGGAACCTATGGAGGCCTTGCGCTATCTGCCATTCCTGTCGAAAGAGGGTTGGATCATCACCAGTAGCACACCTTTCAAGAATATCCCAAACTATCCTGATTTGGATGTCATCAATGCCGACCTGGCCAAATTGCCACATGTCATCACCCTTAACATCGAGCAGTTGGCCAAGGATAATGGCGTACCCCGTTCTGCCAACGTCATCCTGTTGGGTGCTGCCCAGAAAGCCCTCGGCATTGAGTACGAGAAGCTAGAAGAGGCCATCCGCCGTGTTTTCGGACGAAAGGGCGAAGCCATTGTGGAAGCAAACATCAAAGCACTGGCATTGGGAAGGGAGGCACAGAAATGAAACCTACCCCTATTAAGAAAGAAATCGTTGATGGTCTGATTGCCCAGATGGGTATTCAGGACTTCGCCAAAGCCACCATTCGCGAAGTGAAGCAGGTGGCAGCTACTGCAGAGAAAGAAAGTGGTGTGGAGTATATCAAGATGGAGATGGGTATTCCCGGACTGCCTGCCGCAAAGGTGGGTGTGGAAGCCCAAATAAAAGCTCTTCAAGACGGTATCGCACACTCCTACCCCGACATTCAAGGTTATCCTGAACTGAAGAAGCAGGCTTCTCGTTTCGTGAAAGCCTTTATCGGCGTGGACATTGCCCCTGAGGGCTGTGTTCCCGTTACTGGAAGTATGCAAGGTACGTTTGCCTCGTTCCTCACCTGTTCACAAGCCGACAAGAAGAAGAACACCGTGCTCTTCATCGACCCAGGCTTCCCTGTACAAAAAATGCAGTTGCAAGTGCAAGGCGTTCCTTACGAGACGTTCGATGTTTACGACTTCCGTGGTGACAAACTGGGAGCAAAGTTGGAGTCATACCTGAAAAAAGGAAACATCTGTGCCATTGTCTATTCTAACCCGAACAACCCATCGTGGGTATGTCTGACGGAGCAGGAACTTGAGACTATAGGCACACTGGCTACAAAGTACGACTGTATCATCATGGAAGATCTGGCCTATTTCGCCATGGACTTCCGTCAGGATCTCTCCGTACCTTTTCAGCCACCCTATCAGCCAACAGTGGCCCGCTATACCGACAACTACATGCTGCTTATCAGCGGCTCGAAGGCATTCAGCTATGCTGGCGAGCGCATTGGCGTGGTGTGCATCAGCGACAAGTTGTTCCACAGACACTTCGATGACTTGGCAGCTCGTTATGAGGGATTACCCTTCGGACTGGTATTCTCCACAAGAATGCTCTATGCCCTGTCATCGGGAACAAGCCATTCGGCACAATACGCCCTGGCTGCCATGTTCCGTGCTGCCTGCGATGGTGAGTACAACTTCCGCAACGAGGTAAAGATTTACGGTGATCGAGCACGTAAGCTGAAAGAAATCTTCTGTAAGCACGGTTTCCATGTCGTTTACGACAAAGACCTCGACAAGCCTGTTGCCGACGGATTCTATTTCACTATCGGCTATAAGAACATGACGAGTGGTGAACTGGCTCGCGAGTTGATGTACTATGGTGTTTCGGCCATCTGCCTCATCACCACTGGTTCACATCAGGAAGGTTTACGAGTATGCACCTCTTTCATCGAAGATCACCAGTATCAGCAACTCGATGAGCGCATGGCCATCTTCGAAGAGAACAATCCATAAAGGAAGAGCGGAGAATCACTCTTCCTTTACTACCAGAATACGGGCATCAACCGCTATGACGTCGTTTTCATCGGCGAGCAGAGGGTTGATGTCTATTTCTTTTATCTCTGTGGCGAAGCGCAAGAGGGTGCTCAGACGCAC
>CACZRQ010000163.1 GCA_902783615.1 uncultured Bacteroidales bacterium
CGCATTCAAGTATCCATCTTTATGAGCCTCATCAACGTACATGCCAACTGGTATCCTGTTGATGGTACCGTGAAACAGGTGTGGCACCAGAATGGTAAATTCATGAAAGCTTGGCTTCCCAAAGCCAGCCTTGACAATGAACGTTCAACCATTGTCATTGAAACCCCAGAAGGTGTTGAGATCCTGGTTCGCCAGATAGCTGGAGCGATGGCAAGACGCATTGTCACCTATGCCATCCCTGGCGATGCCTGCTACATCGACGAGCATTTAGGTTTCATCAAGTTTGGCTCTCGTGTGGATGTATTCTTGCCACTTGGCACCGACATCAAAGTTGCTTTAGGTCAATCAACTACAGGAAACCAGACCATCATTGCGAACCTGAAATAAACAAGTTGGGATCATGGCAAACAAGTTTACCAAACATATTCCGAATACCATCACCTGCATGAATCTCTTCTCAGGGTGCATCTGTTGTGTGATGGCTATTTGGCATTTCTATGATTATGCATTACTCTGCATCATCCTAAGTGCCATCTTCGATTTTTTCGACGGATTAGCTGCAAGAACATTGAATGCCCATTCCATTATAGGTAAGGATATCGACTCGTTGGCCGATGACATCAGTTTCGGTTTGGCTCCTGGAGCCATCATGTTCTCTTTTTTGTCCGATTTACTCATTGGAGAAGAGGGATGGTTGGAGTTCGTGCCTTTCGCAGCTTTCCTGATTGCCGTTTTCTCAGCCCTCCGTTTGGCTAAGTTCAACAACGACAGTCGCCAGACAACCTCCTTCTACGGATTACCTGTTCCAGCCAATGCCTTGTTCTGGGCAGCCTTGGTATCAGGCTCTTACGAATGGCTATTGAGCATTCCCTGGTGGGTGGTGATGATTGCCATTTTGATATCCTGTTGGCTTTTGGTCAGCGAATTGCCTATGTTCTCGTTGAAGTTCAAGAATCTCTCTTGGGCTGACAACAAGGTGCAATTCCTGTTCTTGGCTGTCAGTGCAGCTTTGCTGTTCTTTGGTGTATCTGGCATAGCCCTCATCATTCTCTGGTACATTGCTTTATCTGTTGCAATATGGATGTATAACATCTCAAACTCGAAGGTAGAATGATCAAATTTATCCTCCTCAGCATATTGTTCACCATCATCCTCCGAAAACTTGGGCAATTTTATCTTTACCTAAGAAGGGTCTTTAGTGGCGAGAAGAACGAAGTGCGCCGCACCGACTACGATGTGTACAAAAGTCCACAGGCGAAGAAGCGCAAGAAAGTCTTCAAGGAAAACGAGGGAGAATATGTCGATTACGAAGAAATCAATTGAGTTTTCACCTCTTCGAGGCAAAGAACCGTTTCATCAGTTCTCCACAGGCTTCTGACATCACGCCACTCACCACAATTGTTTTAGGATGCAAGGCTTTTGGCGCGAACAGCGAATAGCCCCGCTTTTCATCGGCTGCTCCATAAACCAATCTGCCTAACTGCGCCCAGCCAATGGCTCCAGCACACATCACACAAGGCTCCACAGTAACATAAAGCGTACAGTCGTTCAAGTACTTTCCACCCAACATAGATGATGCAGCCGTAATGGCTTGCATCTCGGCATGAGCCGTCACATCAGTCAAAGTCTCTGTCAGATTATGCGCCCTGGCAATGATGCGATTTTGGCAAACCACCACCGCTCCCACAGGCACCTCGCCTGCCTCAAAAGCCGCCTGTGCCTCTTGCAGCGCCATCTTCATAAAATGATTATCGTCCATATCAAATCAAGTATTGTACTTCCTTAAACAAATAACTACGTTCACATTGACTTTCATCTTCAAGCACCAATCGTCCATCGCTTTCCACCCTCACCAGCCGAGCCATAAACTCACCAGCTTGATCCTGATAGCGATGATAGCCTTCAGCACGATAAAGATGCTGGAAATAGCTGGAGCTTAATGCTTCAATGGCCTCATTCCCCTGCTGAGACAGCTGTGAATAAAGCGCCTTGATTTCCGTCATCACTTCCTTCAGCAGCTTTTCTCTATCTATTTTACGTCCAATCACTTGGCTAAGGGACACAGGATTTGGGGCATCACTCAGAAATTGTGCTTGGTTTACATTCAAGCCTATACCACAAACACACCTTCCCAAGTTCATGCCTTGCAGATAGACCTCCAGCAACATGCCACAGATCTTCTTGTCATAGTGATAAATGTCATTGGGCCATTTCACGGTAAAACCATCTGGCCTGTATTGCTGCAATACATGCAGTATGCCTAATGAAATCACTTGAGAAATGACAAACTGCTTCTTTGCTGGCAAGAAATCAGGATACAGCACAAAGCTGAAAGTGAGATTCGCACCCACCTCCGACTCCCAGCTATTGCCCCGCTGTCCCTTGCCAGCCGATTGAAATTCAGCCAAAACCGTAGTAAATGGCTCCACCTCATCGCGCTTCTCATCGCAAAGTGAGGTAAGATATCTACTCGTTGAATCCACCTCCTGTAAAGCTATGATAGGAAAATCAAACGTCATACACCTTATTTATTATTAATACTGCATAAAGGAGAAGGCATACTCGATATGCTCAATTCTGAAATCACCCTCAGAGCCTACCAACGTGATGACATCGAAAAACACGGGTTTGTCAACATTAAAATATTTAATGTAAGCATCAGTAGCCCTCATCAATCTTTTCCGTTTCTTTCGATCCACTCCTTCAATGGGGTCTTTGAAATCATCGGTGGAACGGGTTTTTACCTCAATCACCCTCACCTCTCCATCTCTGCAAGCAATGATGTCGAGCTCCAGATGCTTGAAACGCCAATTCCTATGAAGTATCACAAAACCCTTCTTCTCCAGATACTTCACAGCAGCGTCCTCGCCCACCTTGCCCAACTCATTATGCTCAGCCACCTTCCTATAATTTTTTTAAAACTTGGTACCATCCAACAACTGCAGATACAGTCCGATGGCTTCTTCTATCTCCTGTACATAAACAAACTCATCAGCCGTATGGCTTCTACTGCTCTTTCCTGGGCCCATTTTCATACTGGGGAATGGCATTAGAGCCTGATCACTCAATGTGGGCGATCCAAAAGGTTGGCGACCCAAAGCTATGGCTCGCTGCACCAACAGATGGTCAACTGGCGTGTGCGACGAGTTCAAGCGGAAAGAACGAGCCTTGGGCTCACAACTGATGTGACTCTTGATCTCGGCAAATAGTTCTTGGTTACTATAGCACTCGTTGCTGCGCACATCCACTGTGAAAGTACATAAATCGGGCACTACATTGTGCTGTGTACCAGCATGAATCACCGTCACACTCATCTTCACGGGACCCAATAAAGGCGAGATCTTCGGAAATTGATAATCGCGGAACCAACTGACATCGTCCAACACCTTGTAAATGGCATTCTCGCCCTCATTCCTGGCTGCATGGCCTGATTTCCCATGAGCCTCCACATCAATCACCATCAATCCTTTCTCAGCAATGGCAGGTTGCATCTCGGTTGGCTCACCCACAATGGCAAAGTCAACAGGAGGCAAGTCAGACAACACACTCTCCAAGCCACCCTTGCCAGAGACCTCCTCCTCGCACGAAGCCAAGAACAACAGGTTGTAGGGCTGGCTATGTTGGCACAAGGTGAAGAATACTTGCAACAAACTCACCACACTCGCACCAGCATCGTTACTTCCCAAGCCATACAGCTTGCCATTACTCTCCAACTTGGGAGAGAAAGGATCCTTCAGCCACCCATTCACTGGCTTCACGGTGTCGATATGCGAGTTTAAAAGCAGGGTTGGCTTGTGCAAATCGAAACCTGGACTCATGCACCAAACATTATTCCCCTTGCGGCAGGTCTCCATTCCTTGCGCCTCAACATACTGTTGCAAACAATCGGCGGCGAGTTGCTCATCGCGACTCACCGAAGGGATGCCAATGAGCTGTTTTAACAGCCCTATTGCCTCCTCAGACAGCTTTTTTACATCGTAATTCATCATTTTTCCCAGAATTATTATGCAAACTTAAGAAAATATTTTAAATTTACGCAAGAAAATTCCCTCGGTTTCACGTGAAACCGCTATCTTTGCAGGAAAATTAGATAAGTTTGCTATGTCAATAAAACATTTATCTGCTTTAGTCGACCTTCAAGTGGAGAAATTAGGAGCCGACTTTGCAGTTTTAAAGTATCGAGATGATAAAGGCGAATGGCTGCCCATTACATGGGGACAGTTCCAAAGCCAAGTACGCCAGGCGGCCAATGCCATGGCAGTGTTAGGCGTTAAGGAAGAAGAGAACGTGGGTATCTTTTCCCAAAACAAGCCTGAAAGTTTTGTGGTGGATTTTGCCAACATGTACAATCGCGCAGTGTCAGTACCCTTGTATGCCACCTCATCACCCAGTCAGGCTCAGTATATCATATCCGATGCTGAGATCAAGCTTATGTTTGTGGGTGAGCAATACCAGTACGACACCATCATTTCGGTGCTGTCGCAGTGTCACACGCTGAAGAAGATTGTAATCTACGACCACAAGGTGGTGCGTCATCCGCAGGACAGGATTTCCATCTATTTCGACGAGTTCCTGAAAATGGGAGAAGACTTGCCCATGAATGATGTGGTGGAAGCTCGTAAAGCCAAGGGCAAGCCAGAAGATGTACTGTGGTTGCTCTACACCAGTGGAACCACTGGCGAGCCTAAAGGTGTGGTTCTGCTAAATGCCAGCATGATTGACCAGTTCAGGAATCACCACGAACGCTTAGGCGACCAGATGAAGCCAGGTGATGTAAGTATGAATTTCCTCCCACTGACTCATGTGTTCGAACGTGGATGGAGCTATGTTTGCCTGTATGAAGGCATTACCATAGCCGTGAATCTGCGTCCACAGGAAATCCAGCAGGCCATCCGCGAGGTGCATCCAACCCACATGTGCAGTGTGCCACGTTTCTGGGAGAAGGTGTATATTGGTGTGCAACAGAAGATTGCCAACGAGACTGGCATCAAGAAGATACTGATGGAGAATGCCATCAAGGTGGGAAAGAAATACAATGTAGATTATTTGAACAGTGGGAAGAAGCCATCAGCATGGCTCACCATGCAATATAAATTCTACGAGAAGACCGTCATTAACACCTTGAAGAAAGTATTGGGTTTGGAGAATGCCAAGTTCTTCCCTACCGCTGGTGCTGCAGTAAGCAACGAAGTCTGCGAGTTCGTACATGCAGTGGGCATCAACATGATTGTGGGCTATGGTCTCACCGAGTCATTTGCCACTGTTTGCTGCTATCCTCTTGAGCACTATGTGCCAGGGTCAGTAGGTTTGCTCATCCCCAGCCTGAAGGTGAAAATCGACCCAGAGACTGAGGAAATACTCCTGAAAGGCCCTACCATCATGAAGGGTTACTACAAGAGAGAGGATGCCAACGCAAAAGCATTTACCGAAGACGGTTATTTCCGCACAGGCGACACAGGCTGGCTGGAAGGACGCACCTTGTTCATCAAGGAGCGCATCAAGGATTTGATGAAGACATCCAATGGCAAATATATCAGTCCGCAAGCCTTAGAGGCTAAACTGGGCATCGACCGCTTTATCGAGCAGGTGGCCATCATTGCCGATGGCAGGAAGTTCGTCTCAGCGTTGATTGTTCCTTCTTACGAGGCACTGAAAGAATTTGCCACACAGAAGGGCATCACATACCAATCGATAGAAGAACTGCTGGAAAACAAGCGAGTATTGGATTTGTTCCAAAACCGCATCGACACCCTGCAGCAAGAGTTTGCCCACTACGAGCAGATCAAACGCTTCACCTTGCTGCCCACACCATTCAGCATGGAGAATGGTGAACTCACCAACACCCTGAAGCTCCGTCGCAGAGTGGTGGCACAGAACTATAAGGATGTTATTGATAAAATGTACGAAGAAAGTTAACCAATGATAACAAGTGATCAATTAAAAGAGATTAAGGAAAGATGCAGTGCCTTGAACCGCTATTTGGACATCGAGGGCAAGCAGATGCAGTATGAAGAAGAACAGCTGCGCACCCACGACCCTGATTTCTGGAGTGACCAGAAAGCTGCCGAGGCGCAGATGAAGAAGGTAAAGGAGCTGGAGAAATGGCTGAATGGCTACAAGGAAGTGGCTACCCTTACTGAAGAGCTGCAACTGGCATTTGACTTCTACAAAGATGAGCTGGTGACAGAGGAAGAGGTGGACACTGCCTACAGCAAGGCGTTGGAAGCCATTGAGGCTCTGGAGCTGAAGAATATGCTTCGTGATGAAGCCGACAACATGGATTGCGTGCTGAAAATCAACTCAGGTGCTGGCGGCACTGAGAGTCAGGACTGGGCCAGCATGCTGATGCGCATGTACTTGCGCTATGCAGAAACACATGGATACAAAACCACCATCTCTAACCTTCAGGAAGGTGATGAGGCAGGCATCAAGACTTGCACCATAGAGATTTTGGGCGACTATGCCTATGGTTACCTCAAGGGTGAGAATGGTGTGCAT
Source organism: uncultured Bacteroidales bacterium (assembly GCA_902783615.1). Lineage (GTDB taxonomy): Bacteria > Bacteroidota > Bacteroidia > Bacteroidales > Bacteroidaceae > Bacteroides. The sequence goes on from CACZRQ010000163.1 coordinate 6,499, forward strand.
CGCTTGGTGCGAGTGTCGCCCTACAATGCCCAAGGTAAGCGCATGACATCGTTTGCCTCTGTGTTTGCCTCTCCCTTGGTGGACGACACCATTGAGGTGAAGGTGGATATGGCCTGCGTTTCGTGGGACACTTTCCGAAGCAGCGGTGCTGGTGGTCAGAACGTGAACAAGGTGGAATCAGGCGTTCGCTTGCGTTACCAATATAAGGACCCCTACACAGGCGAGGAAGAGGAAATCTTAATTGAAAATACCGAGACGCGCGACCAGCCCAAGAATCGAGAGAACGCCATGCAGCACCTGAAGTCCATCCTCTACGACAAGGAGTTACAACATCGAAACGAGGAGAAGGCCAAGGTGGAGGCAGGTAAGAAGAAGATTGAGTGGGGCTCGCAGATCCGCAGTTATGTGTTCGACGACCGCCGAGTGAAAGACCACCGAACCAATTACCAGACATCTGACGTGAATGGTGTGATGGATGGCAAGATCGACGGCTTCATCAAGGCATACCTGATGGAGTTCTCATCGAAAGAATAAACTTTAACAATTAAATACTATGGCAAAAGCAAAACGTAATCAAAAGAAGGAAGCTCGCGAAAAGCTTCAGGAGAAACAGGGTAAGCAGATGTTGTTTGGTTTCGCCATCATCGCCATCGTACTGGTGGTATTGATGTTCATCTATTACTCAAACCAGGTATAAACCATGCCGCAGGAGATTGAGCGCAAGTTCTTGGTGACTGACACCAGCTATCGAGAACTGGCCACATCGAGCAGTCACATCGTTCAGGGATACATCTGCAGCGATAAAGGGCGCACCGTTCGCATCCGCATCCGCGACAACAAAGGCTATCTCACCATCAAGGGAGGATCCAATGCCGCTGGCTTGAGTCGCTACGAATGGGAGCAGGAGATTGATGTGGCCGATGCGCACGACCTGCTGAAACTTTGCGAGCCTGGCGTAATCGACAAGGTTCGCTACCTGGTTCCCTCAGGCAATCATGTGTTCGAGGTGGATGAGTTCGCTGGCGAAAACCAGGGCTTGGTCATTGCAGAGGTGGAACTGACAGCTGAAGACGAGCCCTACACCAAACCTGCCTTCATAGGGCAGGAAGTTACTGGCAATCGCCGTTATTACAACTCCCACCTTCGCGTTTATCCCTATAGCATTTGGAAGAATGAATAGCGTTCAATGGACAGAATACATACCGCAAGAGATGATTAACTTTCTGTTAGTCACACTCTTCTCCTTGCTGATAGGTCTCTCGCTCCACAGGCTCAACCTGAACAAAGACAGCGAGAGAATCCTTTTCGGCACCGATCGTACTTTCACTTTCATTGGCATCCTGGGCTATCTGCTCTACATCCTCGAACCTGAAACCTATACCCTCTACATTTTCGGAGGTGCCCTGTTGGGCATTTTGTTGGCCCTTCACTATTACGTGAAGCAGGCGCAATATCACCTGTTTGGCGTAACCACCATCGTTATCGCCCTCATCACCTACGCCTTGCCGCCCATCGTGGTAACACAACCCTCGTGGTTCTATGTCATGGTGGTGGTTCTCGTGCTACTCTTCACCGAGATGAAGCACAACTTTGCCGAGTTGGCGCAGCGCATGAAGAACGACGAGATGGTAACATTGGCGAAGTTCCTCGCCATCAGTGGCATCATCCTGCCCATTCTGCCTGATGAGAACCTGCTGCCAGGCATCAACCTTACGCCTTACACTGTTTGGCTTGCCACCGTGGTGGTGAGTGGCATCAGCTACCTCTCTTATTTATTAAAGAGGTATGTGTTTCGCGAGTCAGGCACGTTGGTGAGCGGCATCATTGGCGGACTCTACAGCAGTACTGCCACTATCAGCGTGTTGGCACGCAAGGGCAAGCAAACCACTGGGGCAGAAGCAGAAGAATGTGTGGCAGCCATGCTGATGGCTGTCAGCATGATGTTCCTCCGCTTCTTGGTGTTGATCGGCATTTTCAGCAAAGAAACGCTGTTCATCATCTGGCCTTACATGCTCATCATGTCGGCAGTGGCTTTCGTGGTGGGCATCCGCATCCATTTGAAGAATCGCCAGCAGTTGGCGGCTGTCAAGAAGTTTGAGGATGACACTGACAGCAGCAACCCCTTGGAATTCAAGGTTGCACTGATCTTCGCCGTACTCTTTGTGGTGTTTACCTTAGTGACGCACTACACAGTGGTCTATGCTGGCAACAGCGGTTTGCATGTTCTTTCTTTCATCGCTGGCTTGAGCGACATCACACCTTTCATCCTCAACTTGCTGGAGAGCACAGGCAGCATTGCAGTAGGTGTTGTGGCAGCTTGCAGCATGCAGGCCATCATCAGCAATATCTGCGTGAACATGTGCTATGCCCTCTTCTTCTCTGGTGGCAACCAAACCATGAAGCCCCTGATCCTTCGCAGTTTCGGCATCATCATTGCCGCCAATGTCGTGATGCTGGCATTGCACTATTTGCTTTAAATTTACATCATTATGGAAGTAATACAGAGTTTTACCATCGACCATACCCATTTGAAGCCTGGGATTTATGTGTCGAGAGTAGATAAAGGCTTCATTACGTTCGATTTACGCTTCACCGAGCCCAACAAGGAGCCTGCTGTGGCGCCATCCGCCATGCATAGCTTGGAGCATCTGATGGCTACTTGGTTCCGCAATTCTAAGGTGAAGGAGGATGTGGTGTATGTGGGCCCTATGGGTTGTCTCACAGGGATGTACATTATCATGACTGGCAACTACACTGTAGAAGAAATGAGGCAGCTCACCATCGAGTGTATGCAGTGGATTCTTACACAGGAAGAGGTGCCTGCCACTACGCCTGAAACTTGCGGTAATTATTTGCTGCACGACTTGCCTATGTGTCATTGGGAGAGCCGCCGCTACTTGGATCGCCTGCAGCACGATTTCCATTCGGAATACACAAAGCTGGAGGTGACACTAAAGGACGGCAAGCAGTTCGCTGACGCTTAATCGACTATTGACGATTGACTATTGACAATTGACAATTGACGATTGACGATTAACCATTGACGATTGACGATTGACGATTGACTATGAAGAAGATATTATTCATTTTGGTGGCTTGGTTGCCTCTATGTCTTTGCGCCCAAGAAACGCAGTTTTGGGGCAATGCGGAGAGGTATCAGCAAAGGCAGGGGAGCCATTTCCTGCAACAGATAGACCAGGCTCTCGATCAGTGCAGACCTGATACGGAAAACCCTTTGATGCGCAGGCAGGCCCTCTATAACATGGATGCCATCCTGCACAACACCTTCTATGACAAAAGCGATGAGCTGAAGGCATTTATGGCTACGCGCGTGGGCAAGGTGATAGAAGATCTGAAAGCTCCACAAGGCGAAGGGCTGAAGGTTTATAAGCTGTATAATCACGGATTTATTGCCAAAGCAGGAGGGGTGGCTGTGGCATTCGACCTTATCAGTGCCTTGGGGCTGATCAGTGACGAACAATTAGAGCAGTTGGTGAGCCTGTGCGATATGCTGTGCATCTCCCACAAACACTTCGATCATGCCGATGCCAAGGTGGCAAGTCTCTTCTTGCAGCAAGGCAAACCCGTGTTTGCTACCCAAGAAACGCTGCCTAATGTGGAAGGGATTACCCGCATATACAAAGGTAACGGAGGGGAAATATCTGTGATAGAGACAGGTAAAGTGAAGCTCCACATTGTGCATGGCCATCAGGATGAGTTGCAGAACAACCTGTATGTGGTGACGCTGCCTGGTAATTTTACCGTATGCCAAACAGGCGACCAATATTTAGAGGAGGATATGCCTTGGATTAAGACCCTGCATAACCGTTTGCCAAAGATTGATGCCCTGCTGGTGATTTGCTGGAGCATGCACCTACAGGACTTTGTCAATGGTTTTCAGCCCCAAGTTGTCATCAGCGGCCACGAGAATGAAATCCTGTATCACGGCATAGACCATCGCGAAGCCTACTGGCTCAGCTATGAGAAGTTTGATGGCATCACTCAACCCTATTCCCTAATGACATGGGGAGAGTGGATCA
>CACZRQ010000164.1 GCA_902783615.1 uncultured Bacteroidales bacterium
ATCAAAGTCCATATCATTGAAACTTGACGGTTCGTTCATATTTCATGTACTAACCTTATCTTCAGACCGCCGTTGATTGCCAAAAAAAAAGCATCCAACGGACGCTGCCTGTCCTCTGTTCATCAATCATTCATAGATCTCTTCCAAACGCCCTCCTTTCGGAAAGCGGATGCAAAGGTACGCACTTTTCAGATACCCACCAAATATTTTAAACTATTTTTTCAAAAAAAATTCTACACCATATCTATTATTAGGCGCAGAACACTATTTTTTGCCACAAGAACCACCCAAATTAATGTTAACAGCAAGCAATTGGTGCCAATTCAACCCTGCTTTGGTCACATTGAAGATGACACCTGCATAGGCCGACACATAGTCGTTCACGATGAACTGATACTTGATATCCGTGCGGCTATAGGCAGAAGCATTGTAATAGGTGTCTGCCCAATAGTATTCTCCGAAGCCTCTCTTGCCGTAAGGCTGCTGATGCTTGCCAGCATAAATGATTTCTTCCACAGAGAAGCGTTTGTAGTGAGCATTCACCTCGCCCAAGAAACCAACGGGTGTGCGCTTTCCATCATCCAAGCCTCTTTCTCGATCGAAGCTAGCCAACACACCCACCCTTGCATCCAACGAAGCATCGGTCGCACGACTCGACATCTTATACCCCACAAAAGGGTGGGCCACCAAATTATCGTGAATATGCTGCGACTCATCAGCATGCCAAGTAAGCGCATAATGGTAGTAATAGCCCTCAACACCCACATAAAAACGGCTATCATATTTGCGGAACGTGTCTTGGCTGATTTTCCCAATGGTATGCTTCACACTCAAGCCAGCCATGAATTGCTCACGGTGGGTATCGGAGCGCAAGCCTGTCCAATCCAAGAAAGCCTCAAAGTATCCTCGACTATGCTGATGCTGGAAAGCAAAGCCTTGAATGGTGGGACGATAGTATCGAATTGTATCACTGATTAGGAAAGATGGATAATCGCCCAACAGTTTATCTCGTTGGAAGGCGCCGAAGGTGAAAGTCAGCGGCTTGGTCTGATATCGATAATACACCACAGGCGTACTGCTATCCATGAAACCATGCTTCTTGCCAAACTCCATCTGCGCGCTATATCCTCCCATGATGCTGTGTTTCCCTTCATCCCAACTCAGCCCTAGCTCAGGAATGACACGCAAACCACTGTATGTCATCGTGGTACGATACGTATCATCACCCTCACCATTGTCGAAGAATCCTTCTGCACCAAGCCGCCATTCCAGTTTCTGTGCAAAAGATAGCTGGAAAGCACAAAGCAATATCAACAAAAGATATATCTTCTTCATGCTCAATGTTAAATGCTTTGCAGTATCCGTTTCAGCACCACTGTGGCCGAAATCTCACGGTTAGCAGCTTCAGGTATCACCAACGATCGTGGGTTCTCAATCACATCATCAGTGACGATCATATTACGACGCACAGGCAGGCAATGCATAAAATGGGCATTATTAGTCCAACTCATGTGCTCCGTATCTACCGTCCAACTCATATCTTTGCTCAGCACCTTTCCGTAATCAGCCAGATTAGTAACACCAGGACAACTCCAGTTCTTGGCATAGACAAAATCAGCACCCTCCAATGCCTTCTGCTGGTCATATTCCACCACAGCATTCCCCACAAACTCAGGATCCAGTTCATAACCCTGTGGATGCGTAATAACAAAGTCCACATCAGCCGCATTCATCCATTCGGCAAACGAATTTGGTACAGCCTGTGGCAAAGCTTTAGGATGAGGAGCCCATGTCATAACCACTTTCGGACGTTTCACTTCTTTATGTTCCTCGATGGTTATCAAATCGGCAAAAGCCTGCAAAGGATGCACCGTAGCCGTTTCCATAGCAAATACTGGGCGGCCGCTATACTGCACAAACTGATTAAATACAGTTTCTGCATAATCATAATCGCGATCACTCAAACCAGCAAACGAACGCACGCCAATGATATCGCAATAACAGCCCATCACAGGAATTGCCTCCAGCAGATGTTCGCTCTTATCACCATCCATCACAACTCCACGTTCAGTTTCCAACTTCCAGGCACCTTGGTTCACATCCAGCACAATCACATTCATGCCCAAGTTCATAGCGGCCTTCTGAGTACTTAAACGAGTGCGCAAACTGGAGTTGAAGAAGACCATCAGCAGCGTCTTATTCTTGCCCAACTCAACATACTTATACCTATCGTTCTTTATCTCCTCAGCTTCCTGCAAAGCTTGCTGCAAGTCGCCCAAATCTTTTACTCTACTAAAATATCTCATCATTTCAATCATTTTCTAATTTGACCTTCACCTTCAATCATCCATTTATAGGTAGTTATTGCCTCTAATGCCATTGGGCCCCGGGCATGCAATTTCTGCGTACTGATACCTATTTCTGCACCCAAGCCAAACTGAGCTCCATCGCTGAACGATGTGGGAGCATTCCAATAAACACAGGCTGCATCCACCTCACTGCAAAATCTATCAGCAGCTTCCTTATCTTCAGTAACGATACACTCACTATGACCAGAAGCCACCTTGTTAATCCAAGCGATAGCCTCGTCTAAAGAGCCCAGTGTCTTGACAGCCATCTTATAATCCAAAAACTCAGTGCCAAAGCTATCTTCGGTGGCTGGCAACAACAGATGTTCAGGATAATGTTCTTTCAGCGCATTAAAAGCCTCCAAGTCGGCATAGACAATGACATCCTTGTCGGCCAAAGGTCCACACAACAAAGGCAAGTCAGCCAAACGGTCACGATGCAGCAACACACAGTCTAAAGCGTTGCAGACCGATACACGACGTGTCTTTGCATTATATATAATAGGTGTGCCCTTCTTCACATCTCCAGCCTTATCGAAATAAGTGTGGCAAATACCTGCACCTGTTTCGATAACAGGCACTGTGGCATTATCGCGCACAAAGCGAATCAAGCCACTGCTGCCACGAGGGATAATCAAATCCACCAAGCCCCTAGCATGCAGCAAAGCAGCAGTAGCTTCACGGTCGGCAGGCAACAGTTCCACCACATGATTATCGATGCCGAAACGTTGCAACACAGCATGAATAATGCCAACTGATGCCTCATTGGTAATCTGTGCATCGCTACCACCCTTCAGTACACAAGCATTATGGCTTCGCAAGCACAACGAAAACACATCGAAGCTCACATTCGGGCGGGCTTCATAAATAATGCCTATCACCCCAAAAGGTACACTCACCTGCTTAATCTTCAAGCCATTGGGACGAACTGTTTCTCTCAAAATCCTCCCTACAGGAGATGGCAACAAAGCCACATTACGCATATCAGCAGCGATGCCCTCCAGGCGTTCTTTGGTAAGTTTCAGACGATCATATTTCGGATTGGCTGGATCCATGCGATTCAGATCCTCCTGATTTGCCGCCAAGATAACATCAGTCCGATTGATAATCTCATCGGCTACAGCGTTCAGCACTTCAGCAATCGTTTCATCTTTCAAACGCAACAGCAACCTTGAAGCTATGCGCACTTCTTGCAATTGAGCATTCACATCCATATTCTACTCCATATATAAATAATCATAATGTACCACAGGTTTCCCAGCATGCTGTCCCATAGCGTCCTTCGCCTGAGCAGCCGTACAATTAGCCTTGCCTACACCAATCTGATTGCCCTCAGCATCCATGATGCGGATGATATCATCTTTCTCAAAATCGCCAGAAACCTCAATGATGCCAACAGGTAGAATACTCACAGCCTTATCGC
>CACZRQ010000165.1 GCA_902783615.1 uncultured Bacteroidales bacterium
AGACCATAGAACCACTGCATCTGCTCAAGGGTGTGATGCAGACCGGTGAGAATATTGTGAAGTTCATCTTCCAGAAACTGGGTATGAACGAGCAGCAGGTTTCCATGCGCATTGACCAGGAAATCGGCAAATTGCCAAAAGTGCAGGGAGGCGAGCCCTACCTTAGCCGTGAGGCAAACACTGTGTTGCAGCAGGCTGAGGACATTTCCAAGAAACTGGGCGACGAGTTCGTGTCGATCGAGCCCATCCTGATGGCCATCCTGAAGGTGAACAGCTCGGCTTCTACCATCCTGAAGGATTTCGGCATGACGGAGCAAGAGCTGGCCAGTGCCGTGAACGAACTGCGTCAGGGAGGCAAGGTGAACTCACAATCGTCGGAAGACACCTATCAGGCTCTCGACAAGTATGCCATCAACCTGAACGAGGCGGCTCGAAGTGGCAAGCTCGACCCTGTGATTGGACGAGACGATGAGATTCGTCGTGTGTTGCAGATTCTGAGCCGACGCACCAAGAACAACCCTATCCTGATTGGTGAACCTGGTACGGGTAAGACGGCCATCGTGGAAGGTTTGGCTCATCGTATCTTGCGAGGCGATGTGCCAGAGAACCTGAAAAACAAGCAGGTATATTCACTCGACATGGGTGCTCTGATTGCAGGAGCCAAGTACAAGGGTGAGTTTGAGGAACGACTGAAGGCGGTTATCAACGAGGTAACTAAATCGAGCGGCAACATCATTCTGTTCATCGATGAGATCCATACATTGGTGGGCGCAGGCAAGAGTGAAGGCGCTATGGATGCGGCAAACATCCTGAAACCAGCCTTGGCACGAGGCGAACTGAGAAGCATTGGTGCCACCACCTTGGATGAGTACCAGAAGTACTTCGAAAAGGACAAGGCATTGGAACGACGCTTCCAGGTGGTGATGGTGGATGAACCAAGTACCCTCGACACCATATCTATTTTAAGAGGATTGAAGGAGCGCTATGAGAACCACCATCATGTGCGCATCAAGGACGATGCCATCATTGCCGCCGTGGAGCTGAGTAACCGTTACATCACCGACCGTTTCTTGCCTGATAAGGCCATCGACCTGATGGACGAGGCGGCTGCCAAACTTCGTATGGAGATTGATTCAGTGCCTGAGGAGCTGGATGAGATTACACGCAAGATCAAGCAGTTGGAGATTGAACGTGAGGCCATTAAGCGTGAAAACGACGAGCCTAAGCTGGAGCAGATTGGCAAGGAACTGGCTGAGCTGAAGGAACAGGAAGGTCAGTATAAGGCCAAGTGGCAGAACGAGAAGACGCTGGTGAACAAGATTCAGCAGAACAAGGTAGAGATTGAAAACCTGAAGTTTGAGGCTGAACGTGCCGAGCGTGAAGGTGACTATGGCAAGGTGGCTGAGATTCGCTATGGCAAGTTGCAGTTCCTGAATAAAGAAATTGAGGATACCCAACGCAAACTGCATGAGTTGCAGGGCGATAAGGCGATGATCAAGGAGGAAGTGGACGATGAGGACATTGCCGAGGTGGTGGCTCGATGGACTGGCATCCCTGTGAGCAAAATGATGCAGAGCGAACGTGAGAAGTTGCTGCATTTGGAGGATGAACTCCACAAGCGTGTGATTGGCCAGGACGAGGCAATTACGGCCATTGCCGATGCAGTGCGAAGGAGTCGTGCCGGACTGCAAGACCCTAAGCGACCTATTGGTTCGTTCCTGTTCTTAGGTACCACTGGTGTGGGTAAGACGGAACTGGCCAAGGCATTGGCAGAGTTTCTGTTCGATGATGAGAGCATGATGACGCGTATTGATATGAGTGAATATCAGGAGAAATTCACCGTTTCAAGGCTGGTTGGAGCGCCTCCGGGCTATGTGGGCTACGAGGAAGGTGGACAGTTGACGGAGGCTGTGCGCCACAAGCCCTACTCTGTGGTGCTGTTCGACGAAATCGAGAAAGCACACCCAGATGTGTTCAACATCTTGTTGCAGGTGTTGGATGATGGGCGACTGACGGACAACAAGGGTCGCACGGTGAACTTCAAGAACACCATCATCATCATGACTTCCAACATGGGTAGCAGTTATATCCAGAGTCAGATGGCCAAGTTGAACGAAGGCAACAAGAAGCAGTTGTTGGAGGAGACGAAACGCAATGTGATGGAGATGTTGAAGAAGCAGATTCGTCCTGAGTTTCTGAACCGTATTGATGACACGATTATGTTTACGCCTCTGACGGAGAGTGAGATCAAGCAGATTGTGGGTCTGCAACTGGGCAACGTGAAGCGCATGCTTGCTGAAAATGGTGTTGAGTTGCAGGTGACCGATGATGCGTTGAATTACTTGGCGGAAGTGGGCTACGACCCTGAGTTTGGTGCTCGTCCTGTGAAGCGAGCCATCCAGGATTACATGCTGAATGAGCTGTCTCGCAAGTTGTTGGCAGAGAAAGTTGACAGAAGCAAGCCCATCATCGTAGATAGCTTTGGCGATGGCCTCGTCTTTCGGAATTAATATGAAAAAGGCTGCGAATTTCGCAGCCTTTTTTAATTGTCAATCATAGTGTATTTTGCTTCAACTTCTCCACAAAATCATCGATGCGATTCATCCATTCGGGGATGTTGATCATCTGCGGACAATGAGGCGAACACTGGTTGCAATTGGTGCAATGACTGGCCTGACGGAGTCTTGGCACAGTTCGGTCATAGCCTACCAGGAATGCCTGACGAGCCTCCTTGTAATTGGCATCTTGCTGACTCTCAGGCAGGAAACCTTGATTCACGCACTTGTTGTAATGCGTCAGAATGCCTGGAATATCAAGTCCGTAGGGACAAGGCATGCAATAGTTACACTGGTTGCAAGGCACAGTTGGGTATTCTTGCATCAAATCGGCCGTTACATACAGGAAATCCTTATCCTCGTCAGTCAATTCCTTCAAAGGTCCGAAGCTACGCACATTGTCCTGCAGGTTCTCCATGTAGGTCATGCCACTCAGTGCACAGAACACATTGGGGAATGAGCCCACGAAGCGGAAAGCCCATGAAGCCACACTATTCTCTGGCTCCTGTTGCTTCAGGCGAGCCACCAGATGGTTAGGAATATTGGCCAGACGACCTCCCAAGAGAGGCTCCATCACCACCACAGGAATGTTGCGCTTGGTCAACTCATTGTACATGTATTCAGCTGTCATCGAAGCACCTACGGCATGATGCCAATCCAGGTAGTTCATCTGGATCTGCACGAAATCCCAGGTGTAATTGCCTGCATCGTGTTGCTGCATACACCAGTCGAAAGTTTCCTGGTCGCCATGATAAGAGAATCCCAAGTGGCGGATTCTGCCAGCTTCTTTCTCTTTCCTCAGAAAATCGTACATGCCATTTTCAATGAAACGACGCTTCGACATTTCCAAGCCACCCTGCCCCATCACATGCAACAGGTAGTAGTCGATATAATCCGTTGACAATTCCTTGAACGAGTTCTCATACATCACCTTTGAACCCTCATAACCATGAGTACGAGGATCGAAATTCGAGAGCTTGGTAGCGATGTAGTACGACTCACGAGGATATTTCTTCAAGGCATCGCCAGTGGCTTTCTCCGACAAGCCCATGCAATAGGCTGGCGATGTGTCAAAATAGTTCACACCATGGGCAATGGCATAGTCAATTAGCTCATTCACACGCTCTTGGTCAACAGCCTGCGGACGATTGTTCTCATCGTTGATCATGGGCCAACGCATACATCCGTAGCCCAAAAGAGAGATGCGGTCGTTGTGCAGATTCGGCCAAGTACGATAAGTCATTTGGTCGGTAGGCACAGGCGTGGTGTGATGACCAGCAGGGTCATACATCGCATTTTTCTTGGGGGCACAACCTGTAAGCGACACAGCACCAGCTGCGGCTCCTGCTCCCATCAAGCCCAAGAAATGGCGACGACTGATGGCTTTCTTTTCTTTATCTTCCATACGTAAACACTTTTATCAAATTAACTCTCAATGGGCAAATTTAATAATAATATTTCAAAAACATCTCTTTTCTTTCCTAAAAACGAAAAAGAGGTGATTATAACGAAACAGAAACACGACTGATTATCTGTTCCAGTCGATTTTCGGACGAGGATAGATCACATACTTCTTCAAGAGATGGAACGCAGGAGCAGCCATCTCACCATGATTGTAACCATCCAGCTCATACATGGTTACATCGGGATGACCCACCACCTTGAGCATACGCCAGAAATAGGCAGTCTCTTCATAGCGTCCCAACATCTCTTCCTCACGGTCGCCAGAGATGATGACCATCTTGGGAGCATCCGGACGAATCCAATACAAGGGGGCGAACTCATCAATCAGGGGTTGGGTGTTCTTCATGCCTTTACTCTGACGATAGGCAAAATGGGTGATGACCTGGCCACTGAATGGCACCAAGGCAGCAATGTTGTCGGCATCAATGCCATACTTCTGTAACCACTTCTTGTCCAATCCAATCATGTTGGTGAGATAACCACCGGCAGAGTGTCCGCTCACATAGATTTTCTTGGTGTCGCCACCATACTGGGCAATGTTCTTGAAGGTCCAAGCCACTGCAGCTGCGGCATCGTCAATCACTTCGGGCAACTCAGCCTTGGGCAACAGACGATAATTCACTGCCACAACAATGATCTTGCTGTTCTGCAACTGTTCGGGCACTTGCTTGTTGCCACTGGTCAAGCCACCTCCATGGAACCATACCACCACTGGAAGGTCTTTCACGCCATCCTGATAATAAACATCCAACTTGCAACGCTCGGCTGCATAGTCACCAGCATCCGCATGGTAAGGAATGTTTTCTACTGTCTTGTACTCCTGTGCGTTAGCTAATAAGGCCAACATGCACACCACGATAAATGTAAACGTTTTCTTCATGATATTGTTATTCTTTAAATTGATTCAACAAAGGATAGGCTGCCATGAGCAACTTGTTTTTCAAGGCTAAGGGATAGTCGGGATGCTCGTCGAGGAATTGTTGCACAAGTTGTGCTGCTTCCTGACTATGATGCCCACCCAACAGGCTGGCCACCCAGTTTTTGGGGAAGAAGATGTCGCCTGTTTGCTGCACCTCCTGCAGTTCCTCCAAGCCAGGCAAGATGAAACGATTGTTAGCAGGTTCACGTAATGGACTGTTCAACAGCGACAAAAGTCGTTGCACCCAAGGCTCAATGGCTCTATTCTCAGGCTCAAGTAATGAATCAAACAAAGCTTGCTGAACCGATTCGTCAGGATTGCAAGCCTTGCTGATGAAATCGAACTCACGCATCAGGTCGGCATTGGTGAGGCGACTGCGTTGCTCATCCACAATCTGTTGCCACTGGTCTGGCATGCGCAAAGCCAACTGATAGGCCATGGTCATGTAATCGTTCACATTCAGCAAAGCATCGTCCTGCAGTTTCCACCTATTATATACATAGGAGGTGACTTCAGGCAATGTGGCTAAGCTGAAAAGCATGCGAGTGAGTCGCTGGCGACACGACGGAAGGCTATGGATTTGCGAAAGCTTCCAGAGCTGCTGTTCCGCATCAGCTCGATTCTGACCTTGCATCTCTTCGGCACAGGTGTTGATATAACCACACAACGACGAGGCAATCAATGCATTGCTTTCACGCCTTAGACCATCCAACAATGATTGGAAAGCAATTTCCACATCAACCTGATGCATCAAGTAAGCTTCGTAGATGTTCATGGCTATAGCCAGACGTGAAGTTTCTTCCGCCACTTCATACCAATGATTCAATTGCCATTTCATGGAAAAATAGTCAAAGCGAGCGTAACCCTTGCCATCGTAATTGGGAACCAAGTCGATGGTTCCAGCAGGCACTCTAAGCTCAATCTCAGAGGTTTGCAAATTCACTTCTTGGCTCAGTATGTTGCCATCTTCTTGAATCAGCCCCATGCTGAACCGTTGTTGCCAGACGATACCTCGGTCGTAAGGGTCTTTTTGTTGAATAGTCATGGTATGACCATCCAACTTCGAGGTTATCACAGGTGCACCCTTCTGTTTCACCCAAGCTTCGCTGAACTGCGGCAAGTGTGCATCTGGATTCTCATGGTCGAGGATGGCAATCAAATCATCCCAAGTGGCATTGGCGTAAGAGAATCGTCGCAGGTATTTCTGCAAACCATTCTGGAAAGCCTGCGAACCCATCTGTTCCTCCAACTTGCGCATCATTACAGGAGCCTTATCGTAGATGATATTGCCATACACCAAGCCCGCATTCTGCAGATTGTCAAGTGGTTGTTGAATGGGATGTGTGCCTTCGGTACGGTCTTCAGCCAAAGCCGTAATGTGGTAATCCTTGATGAAGTTCAAGTCGTGGTTGATGTCCTTGAAATGACTATGGGAGATCTTGGCAGCCATGTAATTGGCAAACACCTCTTTTGTCCATACATCGTTGAACCAACGCATGGTCACCAGGTCGCCAAACCACATGTGACTGGTTTCGTGGGCAATGAGTTCCATGCGCGACAGTTCTTCGTCAGGTGTGGGATGCTCGCTCACAAACATGCGCTTATCGTTGTATTGGATGGCTCCCACATGTTCCATGCCACCAAATTGGAAGCCTGGCAGGATGATGAAGTCGTATTTCTGGAATGGAAAGGCAATGTCGGTGTAGTCTTCTAACCAAGCCAAAGACTGGAATACTTGGTCGAAGATGATGGGAAGCTGTGCCACCTTCTTAGGATCTGTCTCACGATAGTAGGCATACACAGTTCGGCCATTTCGTGTAGCCCCTTCCACCTCGAATTTGCCTGCCACAAATGAGAACAGATAGGTGGGAATCAAATCGGATTCATGGAACTTCAATTGCTTGGCGTATGCGTCAACCTCTTGACTCTGAATCTCTCCTGCGCTTACTGCTACCCAATCTTTGGGAATATCCAACTCAAGCGTGAACCTTGCCTTGATGTCTGGCTGGTCGAAACAAGGGAATACAGAACGGGCATGATCGGGCACGAAGAGGGTGTAGAGATAATCATCATTGCGGTTGAGCGACTTGTCATTGCTCACGATGTCGATGCCGATATAGTTATTTCCTTTTATTAATAAAGAGGTGGGAATGATGATGTGTTCGTTTTCATACACCAGCTGGACGGCTTTACCATTCACCACACTGGTACCATCAACAAGACCTTGGAAATCTATCTGAAGAGGACAATTTCCTTTCCAATTGAAGCTGATCTCCACATGGCCAAGCACAGGCTCGTGCATGTCTGATGGTATAGTAAACTGCAGGTTATAAGCAACATCACTCACATCTTCAGCTCTTTGCTCAGCCAAAGAAAGTGAAACACCATTCTCTACAGGCACCTCTTTCCGATGCCCTGTGCAAGCCACAACCAACAGCCACAACACCCAGATCCAACCCCAATTCTTCATTATCTATACAAATTTGTGCGTAAAGATACAATAATTAAGTGAAATAACAAAAAAATGACGCCCCGCTTTTCACAAAGAAGGACGCCTACGAAGTTAAATAAAAAATACCGAGCGGCAAGCGGGGTTCGAACCCGTGACCTTCGGCTTGGGAAGCCAACGCTCTGCCAACTGAGCTACTGCCGCAAAATCCTATTCTCTTTGCAAAGATAATGTTTTTTATCTAAAACATTCAAGTAAATGTGAAACTTTTTTTTTATTTTTGCAACAATATAAGACAAGCAGCATGAAAAGAATCATTTTAATCACCGGTGGAGCACGCTCTGGCAAAAGCAGTTACGCTGAAAAAACAGCATTAAGCCTTGCCTCTGACCCCGTGTATATGGCCACAGCCCGTGTGTGGGATGATGAGTTTAGGGAACGGGTGAACAGGCATCAGCTACGTCGAGGACCAGAGTGGACTAACATTGAGGAGGAGAAGGAACTGAGTCGTCATGACCTGACTAATAGGGTTGTCTTGATTGACTGTGTCACGATGTGGTGCAACAATTTCTTCTTCGACCTGAACGATGATGTGGATGCAACCCTCAATGCCATGAAGGAGGAGTTTCTGAAGTTTACCAACCAGGATGCCACTTTCATTTTTGTCACCAACGAGATCGGCATGGGAGGTACATCGCCCAACGATATCCAACGCAGGTTTACCGACTTGCAGGGATGGATGAATCAGTTTGTGGCATCACATGCCGACGAGGTGGTTTTGATGGTTAGTGGAATACCAGTGAAAATCAAATGAATTATTCAACGATGAAGAAATTTGACATCATATCTCCCGATAAGGCCATCGAGCCTGCATTAATTGATAAGATTAACAACCTGACCAAGCCGAAAGGTTCTTTAGGTATGTTGGAGGAATTAGCCTTACAGATTGGATTGATACAACAAACCCTGTGCCCCATCCTGAAACATCCACAGAACATTATCTTCTGTGCCGATCATGGCATTGCCGACGAGGGGGTGAGTGTGTCGCCCAAAGAGGTGACCTGGCAACAAACTATCCACTTTACTCATGGTGGCGGAGGGGTGAATTTCCTCACACATCAGCATGGCTTTGACCTGAAGATTGTGGATGCAGGTGTGGATTTCGACTTGCCTTATGAGCGAGGCATCATTGACATGAAAGTACGCAAGGGTACCCGCAATTTCCTGCACGAAGCTGCGATGACAGAGGAAGAAATGAACCTGTGTATTGAGCGAGGTGCAGAAATGGTGAAACGTTGCGAAGCTGAAGGCAGTAATATCTTGAGTTTCGGAGAGATGGGTATTGGCAACACCTCCCCATCCTCTATTTGGATGCATCTGTTTGCACACATTCCCCTGTCTCAGTGTGTGGGCGCAGGAAGTGGACTCAACACGTCAGGCATCAGTCGTAAGCTGCAGATTCTACAACAGGCTGTGGATAACTACAAAGGCAACGGATCGGCCAAGGATATCATTCGATATTTTGGAGGTTATGAGATGGTAATGGCTATGGGTGCCATGCTTCAGGCAGCAGAGGATCATGTAATTATCCTGGTAGATGGGTTTATCATGACGGCTTGCATGCTGGCAGCCATGCAACTCTACCCAGCCGTGAAGGACTATGCCATATTTGGTCATTGTGGCGATGAATCAGGCCACAAGTTGCTCTTGGATGCCATGGGTGCCAAACCGTTGTTGCACTTGGGCTTGCGTCTTGGGGAAGGTACTGGTGCCATTTGTGCCTACCCCATTGTGGATTCGGCTGTGCGCATGATTAATGAGATGGAGAGCTTTAAGCAAGCTTCCATTACGAAATACTTTTGATGGATGGATAGGATCTTAGCGACATTGATGTTTTTCACCCGTTTGCCATTCTGGCGAATCAAACAGGTGGATGCCGAGCACTTCAAGCATGTGGTGCCTTATTGGCCTTTGGCAGGTTGGCTCACTGGAGGCATCATGGTGGGGGTGTTATGGCTTGCCGTTCAAGTGATGCCTATGAATACTGCCTGGCTACTGGCCATCGTAAGCCGACTCTTGATGACGGGTTGTCTGCATGAAGATGGACTGGCCGACTTCTGCGATGGTATGGGAGGTGGTGTAACACGTGAGCGCATTCTGATGATCATGAAAGACTCGCACATTGGCACTTATGGTGTAATCGGACTCATCATTTATTTTCTCCTTCTTACCCAGATGATTGCTCTACCATTAGAACTTCTATGTGCCATCGCCTTTGTGGGTGATGTGTGGAGCAAATTCATATCATCACACATAATCAATGTGTTGCCATACGCCCGTAATGAAGAACTGGCCAAGAACAAAACAGTATATCAACGCATGAGTGTTGTTGAGATATTGGTTAATGTCGTAATTGGCAGCTTGCCAGTGGCATTGTTCCTTCCTCACTTCTATTGGTGGGCTTTACTGGCTCCAGTGGTGGTTTTCATCATCCTCACCAGCATGATGAGACATCGCATTCAAGGTTACACAGGCGATTGCTGTGGAGCTTTGTTCCTCATCAGTGAACTGGCCTACCTTCTCACTTGCTTAGCACTCTATTATTAATTATAAATCATCAATTATTATGAAAGTAACATTAATCCGCCATACCTCAGTAGATGTGCCACAGGGCACCTGCTACGGACAAACCGATGTGCCTGTCAAATCGTCGTTTTCCGAAGAAGCAGCCTTGGTGAAAAGCAACTTGGCCACATACCTTCCCTTTGATAAGGTTTATTGCAGTCCACTCACCAGAGCTGTCAAACTTGCCTCCTATTGCGGCTTTCCAGATGCCCAGCGTGATGAGCGCATCTTGGAGTTGAACATGGGCGATTGGGAGATGAAATCATACGACGACATCAATGGTCCTTTGGCTGATATTTATTTCAAAGATTATTTTCATGTACCTACTCCAAATGGCGAATCGTTTGAGATGCAATATCGCAGAGTCAGTCACTTCCTTGATGAACTCAAGCAACAACCTTATCAGAACGTAGCTGTCTTTTCCCATGGTGGTGTACTCATCTGTGCACAAATCTATGCGGGTCTCATCCCCTTAGAGAAAGCCTTCAGTGGCCTGGTTGATTATGGCGGCATCATTCAAATAGAAATTTAAATGAAGCTGGTAAACCGCACACAAGCTTCTCAAATATAGGGCAGATGCAAAATCAGCGATTCGCATCTGCCCTCATAATCAAAAATTAAAATAGCGCTTAGCGTTGTAATAGCAGATATCCTCAATCATCTGGGAGATGCGAGGCATTTCCTCAGCAGGCAGTTCACCATTCTCTACATCACGACCAACAAGATTGCAAAGTATTCTGCGGAAATACTCATGGCGAGGGTAAGAAAGGAATGAACGACTGTCGGTGAGCATACCTACAAAACGGCTGAGGAGTCCATGCAACGACAAGGTATTCAGCTGTTTCTCAATACCATCTTTCTGGTCGAGGAACCACCAACCACTACCCCACTGCATCTTGCCTGGCACAGAGCCATCCTGGAAGTTACCCATCATGGTAGCAACCATATCGTTGGCATTGGGGTTGAGGTTATAAACGATGGTCTTGGTGAGGCATCCCTCGCTATTGAGATGGTCGAAGAACTGCGACATGCTCTTGGCAGTGGTGAACTCACCCATGGAATCGAAACCAGCATCAGGACCCAAGAGTTGGAACATCTTGCTGTTGTTGTTACGAAGAGGTCCGAAATGGAACTGTTGTACCCAACGAGTGTCGGCATCGAGTTCGGCAAAATAGGTGAGCAAGCCAGACTTAAACTTAATCATTTCATTTTCAGTAGGCGTATCACCTGCCATCACTTTCACGAAGATACCTTGCAACTCGTCTTCTGTTACTGGCTCTGCATAGAAACAGTCGATGCCATGATCGGACAACTTGCAACCATGCTCTGCAAAATAAAGATGACGCAGGTAGAGTGCTTCAAGCAGATCGCTGTAATTATAGATGTCAACCCCACTCACTTCAGAGAGCTGCTCGATGTAAGCACGATAGTTCTTGGGGTTTTCGATAGCCATAGCCTTATCAGGTCGCCACGTAGGTAACACTTTGATTTCAAATCCACTTTCCTTAATCTGCTCATGGTATTCAAGGCTATCTACAGGGTCATCTGTAGTGCATACCAACTCCACATGATACCTGAGCATCAATCCCTTGGCCGAGAACTCAGGTTGCAGCAACTTCTCATTGCACTCGTCGTAGATTTCTCGAGCCGTAGAAGGATTCAGCACTTTCTGAATTCCGAAGGCAGTGCGAAGTTCCAGATGAGTCCAATGATACAAAGGATTGCGGAAAGTATATGGAATGGTTTCTGCCCACTTCTCAAATTTCTCCCAATCGGAAGCACCACCTGTAATGAAATATTCGTCGATGCCATTGGCTCGTAAAGCACGCCATTTATAATGGTCACCACTCAACCAAAGCTCTGTGATAGAACGGAAACGATGGTCTTCTGCAATCTCCTTTGGGTTGAGATGGCAATGATAATCGATGATAGGGAGCTTTGACGCATGCTCATGGTAAAGCAAGCAAGCAGTTTCGCTTTCAAGCAAAAAATTCTCGTCTAAAAATCTTTTCATTATCCATTTTCAATTAAGCGTAGCACTTCCTTGCATTTTTCTGTGATGTAATTCCAGTCTTGAGCCTCAATCCTGTCTTTGGGAAAAAGCTTAGATCCCATGCCTACGCAGAAAACTCCTGCCTTGAACCATGCAGTAAGATTCTCTGATGTGGGCTCTACCCCACCCGTCACCATGAGTTTGCTCCAAGGCATAGGAGCCAAGAGACCTTTCACGAACTTAGGTCCCAGCACATCGCCAG
>CACZRQ010000166.1 GCA_902783615.1 uncultured Bacteroidales bacterium
CCCTCATGCTTCTCCATGAGGCTCTTTACATAGAAGAGCCCTAAGCCATAGCCCTTCACATCATGCAGGTTGCCGTGTGGCACTCGGTAGAAGCGTTCAAAAACCAGGGCTTGTTTGTCGGGACTGATGCCGATGCCATTGTCGGAAACGGAGATGTTCACACACTCCCTTCCCCCTTCGGGATGGTCTGCCTTACTAACGTAGAGGGTTTTTGAGTAAGCTTTGATTTGCACCACAGCCTGCTCAGGAGAATACTTGATGGCATTATCAATCAAGTTGCTCAGCATATTATAGAAATGGATGCGATCAGCAAAAACCGTTAAACCTGCTTCGCTTTCTTCGTAGGAAATCTCCAATGGTTTATCAGCTTTCAGACGATATTGCTCCATCAGCTTCTCGGCAATTTCTCGAATCACGATATGTTCTTTTTTCAAAGTCATCGTCTTACGACGCTCCATACTCATCGACAGAATCTGCTCCACCAATCCACTCAATCTTTCCAACTGATCTTGGCAGATATGCAGGTAATGCTGGGTTTTCTTTGGATTAGACTCCTGATTGAAGTTCAAGAGCACATCGTTTGCAGCGTATGCCACAGCGATGGGAGTCTTCAGTTCGTGGGTGATGTTATTGGTAAAGTCGCTTTTCATCTCTTCCAACGACCGCATTTTTATCAATGTTCTAATTAGATAGGTAAAGGCGAGAGCCAAAATCAGCAGGATGACAAACGAGGTGATTAGGATGCCTGCCATCTGACCAAGCACTTTGCTGACAGGACGTTCCATTGTCACCTTGTATTTCACCATCTTCTGCATGTCAGCAATATAGGCATATTCTTTGGCTTTAGCAGAAGGCTGATAGCCTGGTGTGGAGTAAGACACGATGACAGTGTCTGAATATTGTAGATCAATGGCGTATTTGCCCTTATGCGAAGCCTGATTGACTGCAGTATCCATCTGATAGAACAGCGTACTGTCGAGGTATTGCACAAATTCCACCTTATGGGGTTGGTAAAGGTCATATCGACGAAGCTGATCGCAGAACAGACTATCGAAAATCATGATGCTGGCTTCAGCAAGTTCATCCACCCCACTATGCAAGGCACGACGCAGATAATCTGTAAAGTTATTCCAGTTGCCATCTTGCAAGAGGGTATCAGAACGCATTCCATTCTTGGTGTTGGATTGACTGGTGATGGTGGTTACAGATTTGCTTCTGTCAGAGGTATATTGATGGTTGATATAGATGGAATCTTCTTCGTTTGAATTGGCAATGATATAGGTTTTCTTGCCTATCTCACTTTGTATAATGGTGGTGCCACCAGTATGATAGCCAGCAGAGACGCTGACTATGCCCTGCTCTATGCCTTGCCTCAGGCTATCCACTCTTGCCATCATTTCACGGATATCTGCCGTCACCATGCAATCCATGATACGCATCTCTGTGTCTTTCAATTGAGTGTTGTAGAGCCCCACCAACCAATACACTTGGTAGGCAAAGATGCAGGTGAGCGACACAATCACCAAGATTATTATTTTCTTCATCGGTAGTTTCATGCTTGCAAAGATAGCCGAATTATATATAAGGTGTTGCTTTCGTTAAGACTAAATAAGATTTCTCTTAAGTCTTGGTAAGCGAGATTGTAACGATTGTTCCACAAGATAGTCCTACCTTTGCAGCATCGAATAAAAACAAAAGAGACATGAAAAGACTGATTGTAATGATTATGGCATTTGCTTTAGCTATAGGTAGCAAGGCTCAAGAGACAAAGACCGACTCGCTGAGTTTAGATAACAATGGTATGATTGACAGCATTTTCCAATCGTTGCCAGAAGTGATGGTGAAAGGTGAACGTCCTGTGGTGAAAGCAGAGGCTGGTAAACTGGTATATGACTTGCCTCGCATGATTGAGGAAAAGCCTGTAGAGAACATCTATGATGCCTTGAAGGAGTTGCCTGGGGTGACAGAAATGAATGAAAGCATCACCTTGAGTGGACAGGGTGTAACCATTGTATTGGATGGCAAAGTAACTACCATGAGTAATGCCCAATTGATGGCTTTGCTCAAAAGCATGCCTGCCAGCAGAATCAAAAATGCCGAGGTGATGTATAATGCCCCTGCTCGTTATCAAGTGCGAGGAGCTATGATCAACATTACTCTCAACCATGAAAAGAATGAGGAAGGAAATGTGCAAGGTGAACTCTTTGGGCAATATACCCATGAGTCAAAGAATGCTTTCCAGGAAAGAGCCAGTTTGCTGATCAACAAGGGAAAACTCTCTGCTGATTTCCTCTATTCCCACTCTCATGGAAAAAGCATCACCCTTGCCGATGGAGAGTCGAGGCATAGACTGAATGATGGCTCCATCCATGATATCAAGACACATAGCGAGTATCATAGCCGTAGTCATACCCATACTTTCAGGGCTGGATTGGATTATAACATCGCAGACAAACATCAGCTGAGTGTCGTGTATAATGGCAGTTTTGGACCTTCTCATACGCTGTCAGACATCAGTGGGTGGCTCACTGGTGCATCGAAACGAGATGACAGGGATTATTTGCATAATGCTCGAATGGATTACCAAACTCCCTTTGGATTGAAAACAGGTGTGGAGTTCACTTATTATAAAGCTCCCTCTGCCCAAATGTTGGATAGTAAGATGCCTGAACAGCAATTGGACTACCTGATTCACAACGACCAGAAGATAAACAAGTGGAAAGGATTTATCACCCAAGAGCACGAACTGAAGAACAATTGGGGCATCAATTATGGGGTGATTTATACCAATACCCTTGATAACAGTTATCAGTACTACACCAAGACGCAGGAGGCGAGTGCTGATTTGCCAGACGACATGAAGATACGTCAACGTGAGCACATACTCAATATATATGGTGGCTTCAACCACAACTTTAGTTCCAAATTGATGGTAGATTTCTCATTGGCTGCTGAATACTACAAGAGCAAGATTTGGAGTCAATGGGATTTCTACCCCAATTTGAATCTCATCTGGTTGCCTGCCGACGGGCATACGTTCCAATTGAGTTTCAGTAGCGACAAGGGCTATCCCGATTATTGGTCTGTTTCTGCTTTTACAGCATATAATTCAGGCGGTTATGGTGAGGTAACAGGCAATCCGGGCTTGAAGCCTCGCAGCTATTATCAAATAACGCTGAATTACATCTTACGAAATAAATATTCTTTTACTGCTTGGTTTGACAATACGAATGATTATTTCACGCAGACACTCTATCAACATGGAGACAGGTTGGTACAAGAATATCGTTTCCTGAATTTCGATTTCCGTCAACAAGTAGGCTTGCAGGCTTCCATTCCTTTCAAAGTCGGTAAGTGGCTGAACTCTAGAGCTACGTTAACAGGAGTATGGACCAGAGAGAAAGATAGCGATTTCTATGACATTCCTTTCGACAGGAAAATCGTGTATGGCATTTTGAATCTGCGTAATACCATTACATTCAGCAAGAAGCCAGACATCAGCCTGAGTGTGAATGGTTTTGTGCGAACCAAGGGTTATCAGGGCACCTATGATTTACCGGCATCTGGCAACTTGGATTTCACATTAAGGTATAAGTTCATGAATGGCAGAGCTATCTTGAATCTCTTTGCCTTGGATGTATTCCAAACCAGTAAGATCAGTCCGCAAATCCGCTATGCCAATCAATGGGTGAAGAACACCTATTCCTGCTATCGCCAACTGGGTGTTTCCTTCAGATATGCTTTTGGAGGGTATCAGGAAAAGAAAAGAGAAGCTGTTGACACTTCGAGGTTTAAATAAAATGGCTGAAGCTTCGGTAGTAATTAGCCTCTTCAGGGCGACAGAACACAGGTTGGGGTGTCTTTATAACCTGTTCCTTTCTTCCTTGTTTTACTGCTAAGCCATGCAGAACTTTCTCGTAAACTATGAAAAAATCTTTCCATAGGCATACAGTAAAATATCGATGCTTCTGTCTGTTTTGCATCTGATACACCATGAAGCATGAATTACAGGTACTTGTTAAGTTCCGTCACTAGCTTATGAACAGTTGTCGAAGATTCCTCTTCAGCAGGATTGCCGTGGGCAATCTCTGCTAATATGGTTTCAGAATTCTTGATAGCCCGCTCCTGACGACGCGAGAGATTGGCAATTCTGTGATCTTTCTTCGGTTTCCTTGCCATACTACTTCATGAGATTAAAGACGTTTTCCATATCACCAATGAGAGGTGTGGCACCGTATTTGCCTGACAGATAATCCTTTTCGAAGGGTGAACTACTACGCACCTTGTATTCAGCCAACGAATAGAGCTCTGTGGCTCCAAAGTTGTTCTTCTGTGTAAACCACACCTGATCCCTGCGGAACAGACCGGCACTCAGCAGAAATGTGTCGTGGGCGGTAAATAGCAGTTGTGCCCCCTTGGCATTGGTACTGGAATCGTTGAACAAGGCCACAATTCGTCTGACGAGTAATGGGTGCAGTTTGGAGTCGAGTTCATCGACAACCACGCGCTTGCCGTTATCCAAAGCATCTATAATGGGGTAAGCCAGCGAGAAATACTTGATGGTGCCTTCGCTCTCGTTGCGGTTGAAGGCAAATGATACGTTGTTTACCTCTCGCCCCTCGTCATCATATTGGCGATGGTGACTTACCAGACGGTTGTCAATCTTTGTGATGCTCTCAATGCCGAGGTCAGCATAGCGCGCAAAGTCGGTGATGCGTTGTCTCATGACCTCGTCATCGAGATGCTTGATAGCATTCTGCCAAAGCACTTCATCCTCCGAACAGAACAGTACCTGCGTATCACTCAGCCAGTGGAGGATACTCACGGCTGTTGTTTCGTTGAATTGTGCAGCGGTGGAAAGCAGCAGGGCATTGTTGCGAACCATCTTCTTATTGACAAGTTCTTGCAGCAACGGACTCTTGGGATGAACTGTTGTGCTATCATCCTCGCGATAAAACAGTTCCACCTCCTTGGCGCGTTTCTTGCATGCACGCTTGTAGAGCCATTCCACTTCGACGGCCTCACTGCTCACCTCAAAGCCGTAGCGGTAGATAAACTCCCCATCGGTAAACGTTGCCTCCATGGTGGCAGGCTCTACGGCAGTCGTAGCATTCAGACGAAAAGTATCCACATCAATAGTCTCACCTGCCTGACTGTTTTTGAACGAGTCGGTGATAAACTGCTTGTAGAATGCAAATGCCTTCAACACATTCGATTTACCCGAAGCATTAGCACCATAGATGACAGCACTCCGCAAAAGGGAGATGCCGGTATCGCCAACGTCGAAAAGTTCATTCGGTTCAGAGGTGTTCTCTTTGAGTGATGTGGCAACAAAGGACAGTTTCAGTTCGTCCTTTATCGACAGATAATTTGTTGCAC
>CACZRQ010000167.1 GCA_902783615.1 uncultured Bacteroidales bacterium
CAGATGATCTCCTTTAGGGAGGTCTATCAGTGACACCTTTTATTCTCTCTCCAGAACCTCCTCCTTTGTGCCCCGAAATTATCTCCCACGTGCGGGCGCAAATTTTTCCACGTGTGGGCGCAAAAATTACCTCTTAAAAGGCAGGTTGGTTTCTTATGCATATTAGCCTCTATATATAGTGTGGTCATTATGGTCAATTGTCAATTGTCATTAAGGATTTTTGGTTGTCAAAAACGCCACTATAATTATAAATATTATTTATAATTATAGTCAGCCAAATGACCAATCCATTTTTCTTATTGACAATTGACAATTGACCATAATGACCACTACTCAGATTATATCTTAGCTCCGTATGGTTAATCACTACAGAAACATCAGTTATATAACTTTAGTTACGAAGTAGGCTAACAAGCTGAGTTATAATGCCCCTTTAGTATAGGATGTTATAAAAACGAGATAAAAAAACAGCATGTGGTTTATGACACTGAAAGCGTCATATTGAAATAGTCTTTTGAATATCCTATCCTACGAGGCTAATATATAGCACTTTAGTCACTTGGGAACTTGAATTATATAGCCATATTCTTCCGAAACTTGAGTTAGTCAATAGTCATTAGTCAATAGTCAATAGTCAATAAGGATTTTCTGGTTGTCAAAAAGTGCCACTATAATTATATATTTATAATAATTATAGTGAGCCTAATGACCGAATCAATTTTTTCTTATTGACTATTGACTATTGACTAATGACTGCAAAGAGGTTATTGTTGATTATTGCATTAACCTGCTAATTGTTAGGTTGTTACATTCCAATATCCTGTTTCAGTTGCTTAATGGCTTGGTCAGCATTGCCATTATACTGGTTCAGCAGAGTGACAAAACGACTGCCTATGATGCCTCCTGAGGCGTGGGAACAGGCCGCTTCGAAGGTCTGACGGTTGCTGATGCCAAAGCCAACCATGCGGGGATTGCGCAAATGCAAGGCATCGACCTTCTCGAAATAGGCTTGTTTTTGAAGGTTGAAATCTTGCTGAGCACCTGTGGTAGAGGCAGATGAGACCATGTAGATAAAGCCATCGGTGTGGGCATCGATCTTACGGATGCGCTCATCGCTGGTTTCAGGAGTGATGAGCATGATGACACGAATGTTATAGTGATCGGCTATGGCTTTATAGGTTTCTTGGTAGTCCTTGAAAGGTAAATCAGGAATGATGACTCCATCAATGCCACAGGCTGCACACTCTTGGCAGAAATGCTCAAAGCCAAACTGATAGATGGGGTTGAGATAGCCCATGAGTATTAGGGGTATGCTCACTTCTTGTCGAATGTCTTTGAGTTGCTGAAACAGCAACTTGAGTGTCATGCCATTTCGCAGGGCTTGGGTAGCTGCGTTTTGGATGACCACACCATCGGCCATAGGGTCGCTGAAGGGGATTCCTACCTCTATCATGCTGACTCCATTATTTGCCAAGTCTTTGATTACTTGATAGGTTCCGTTGAGTGTTGGACTACCTGCACAGAAATATACTGAGAGCAAGTTCTTCGGATTCTGTTGGAATAATTGATTGATTCGGTTCATAATAATTCATTTTTGAATGTTCGTAATAAGTTGACGTCTTTGATGCCAGGTTGACTCTCGAAACGACTGTTTAGGTCGTAGCCGGCCAGCTGTGGATGCTGGAACTGTTGGAGCCTCGCTGCATCATCTGGGCCAATGCCACCACTTAACAGAAAGGGCGTTTTTCCTTTGTAAGCATGCAGCAGATTCCAGTTGAAGTGCTTGCCTGAGCCTCCCTGACTGGGTGTTTTGGTGTCGAAAAGCAGGTAGTCGCACACATCTTCATAGGCTTGTGCCAAGCTCAGATCTGCCTCACAACTCACGCCCAATGCCTTGATGATTCCCACGCCTGTTGCCTTTAGCTCTTGACAGAATTGAGGGGATTCCTGTCCGTGAAGCTGAATGTAATCAAGCTGAAAATCAAATATCTTATCAACGATTCTTGATGCTTCTTCATTCACAAACACACCCACACGCTTGGCTTCTGTTGGCAGATAGCTTGGGATGGCGCAACAGTATCTGGGCGATTTCTCGTAGAAAATGAAACCCATCATGGCAGGATGCAGTTGTTCCACCTGTCGGATGTTTTCTCCGTTGGTCATGCCACAGACCTTAATGATTGACGATTGACGATTATTTTTCATTTAGTTTACTAATGAATTGTTTCAGGGATTCGGCTGGATTGTTGGCTCGCATGAATGTTTCACCAATCAGGAAACCACGATAGCCGGCTTCTCTTAACTGTTTGATTACCTCTGTATTTGAGATGCCGCTTTCGCTGATTAGAACAGGCTGGTTGGGCAAGTCCTTCGTGGCATCTTTCAACAGGGATGCCAATCGGTAGGAGTTGTTCACATCAGTGACAAATGACCCCAGATTGCGATTGTTGATGCCCACCATGTCAGGTGAACCTTTGATGTAAGATAGCTCTTGGGGACTGTGTATCTCCAATACAACCTCCAATTTCAGTTCGTGGGCTTCCTCCATCAGCATCTGACATTCATTAGGCTCCAAGCAAGCAGCTATCAATAATACAGCATCGGCTCCAGTGAGTTTTGCCTCCAATAGCTGATGACGATCGATGATGAAGTCCTTGCGCAGGATGGGGATGTGTACTGCTTCACGAACCTGACGGATGTACTTTAGGTTACCTGCAAAGTAGGGAGTATCTGTCAACACAGAGATGGCTGTAGCCCCAGCTGCCTCGTACGCAGGAATAACGATGTGTGGCTGAGCATCTTCGTGAATCCATCCCTTGGATGGCGATTTGCGTTTGAACTCGGCTATGATGCCTGTTGACGATGCTGCCAGAGCCTGACTCATGCTTCGTGTGGGCTGGTCTTTCAGTGCCTCGACCATCTCTTCTAAATACTCGGCGGGAAATACCTGTCTGTGAGTCTTGAGTTCCTCGCGCTTCTTTGCTACTATCTCGAGTAATATATCTTTCATGATTTCAACTGTTTATTTCAACAAACTTTTCAAATGTCCTCAATGCCTTTTTACTGTCTAACGATTCGCGCGCCATATCAACACATTCTTCCATTGATTTCTGTGGCTCAATCACATGGATGGCGAATGCAGAGTTTACCAACACCGTTTGCCTTTGCGACTTGCTGGAAGTGCCATTCAGCACACTGTCGAATATCTTCACAGCTTCGGATGGGGTAGAGCCGCCAAACAGTTCCTCACGGGTGGAGAGATTGAATCCCAGATCATTAGCTTGGTAAATCTGCTCATCATTATTGGTCATCACCTTGTAACCACTGGTGAGCGAAATCTCATCGTAACCATCAAGACTTGTCACAACGGCAAACTCCATGCCTAATCTGTTCAACACATTGGTATAGAGTCGCATCTGACTCAAGTTGGCTACGCCCAACAATTGATAGGTGGGCTTGCAGGGATTGATGAGCGGCCCCAACAGATTGAATACTGTTGGCACTTGCAACGCCCTGCGTGTGGGACCCACGAATTTCATGGCTGGGTTGAACAGCTGTGCATGCTGGTAAGCCATGTTGCACTCCTCAATGCTTTGGCGAAGCTTGTCCTGATTGTTGGTGAACTTCACCCCATGCAGTTCGAGCACATTGCTGGCTCCACTCACGGAAGAAGCGCCATAGTTGCCGTGCTTTGCCACCTTATAGCCTGCACCAGCCACCACGAAACACGAACAAGTGGAGATGTTGAAGGTGTTCTTGCCATCGCCACCAGTGCCCACAATATCGATGGGCTGGTAGGGTGAGAAATCGATGGGAATGCGAGTTTCCATCAAAGCCTCACGGAAGCCAATCAGTTCATCCACTGTCACTCCACGCATCTGCAGGATGGTAAGTAATGATGCTATCTGTGCGTCAGGATACATCTCCTGCGTGATGTTTAGCATGATTTGCTTTGTTTCTGCCGAAGTCAGTTCCTCGTGATTCAGCAGTCGTTTTATTATCTCTTTCATAATCTTATTGTTGCGTTAAAAATCAAGTTATAGAATGTATCTGTATGGCTTGTGCTACTTGCTTGTTTCGTGGTTCAGCCAATTGCTGATGATGGTTCGTCCTTCAGGTGTCAACACCGATTCTGGGTGGAATTGTATGCCATGCACATCATATTTCTTGTGGCGAAGTGCCATGATGTGGCCTTCATTGCTGACGGCTGTGATGGCTAATGAGGTGGGGAATCCATCCTGATCGACCACCCAAGAGTGGTATCGACCCACTGTGATGACATCTGGCAGACCCTCAAACAAGTAGTTGTCGTTGGCTTTCAACAGGAAGGCAGGCGACTGAACGCCATGAAACACATCTGTCAGGTTGGTGAGTTTGGCACCAAACACTTGTCCGATGGCTTGCTCGCCCAAGCAAACACCCAAGATGGGTTTCTTGCCAGCATAAGTCTTGATTACATCCAAGAGTAATCCTGCTTCTTCAGGAATGCCTGGCCCAGGAGAAAGGATAATCTTGTCGAACGATACCAGGTCGCTCATCTCAAATTGATCGTTGCGCATCACCTTCACATTGGCACCTAATTCTTTCACTAAATGAGCCAAGTTGTAGGTGAATGAGTCGTAATTGTCTATGATTGCTATATTTTTCATAATCGTATGCTTTTAATATTCTTCTGCTTTCTGGATGGCTTTCTTCAAAGCGCCCAACTTGTTGTTCACTTCCTGTAGTTCGTTTTCTACATCGCTTTTTGCCACGATGCCTCCACCAGCCTGGAACCACAACTTGTTGTTTCTGCTTACGAAGGTACGGATGGTGATGGCCTGGTTCAGGCTTCCATTTAGCCCAATAAATCCGATGCAACCTCCGTAGGCGCCGCGGTTGTGGGGTTCCAACTCGCTGATGATCTGCATGGCTCTCACCTTGGGCGCTCCACTCAGGGTTCCTGCAGGGAAGGTGTCGATGAAAGTCTTGATGGGGTCTGCATCCTCGTCCAATGTGCCACTTACCCTACTCACCAGATGAATGACATGACTGTAGTATTGCAATTGCTTGAAGAATTCCACCTTCACATCGTGGCAGTTGCGACTCAGGTCGTTACGAGCCAGGTCCACCAGCATCACATGTTCGGCATTCTCCTTGGGGTCATCGCTCAGTTGTTGTGCATAGATGGCATCCTGTGTGGCATCGCCTGTTCGTCGTGTGGTTCCTGCTATGGGGTCGATGGTAGCTTTACGACCTTCGATGCGGCAGTGGGTTTCTGGCGATGAGCCGAAGATGCGGAAGCCTCCAAAGTCGAAATAGAACAAATAGGGAGAAGGGTTGATGCTGCGCAAGGCACGATAGAGCTTGAAGTCATCGCCCTTGAATCGCTGTTCAAACCTGCGTGACAATACCACTTGGAATACATCTCCCCTCAGACAGTGTGCAATGCCCTTGCGTATGTTCTCTCGATGTTGGTCATCCGTCAGTGAGGAGGTGGTTTCACCCACAGCTTCGAAGTCGAATAGACGATAATTGCGATTGTGGATGGCCTGTTGAATGGTGTTTAACGATTCTTTTTCATCATCTCCAACCATTTCCAGCAACATCATCTCATGTTGGAAATCGTGGAAGATAATCAGATACTTATACAGGATGTAGTGCATGTCTGGCGCATCGTTTCTGAATTCCGTGCTGTCTTTCACGTCGATGTTTTCGAAGTATCTGACGGCATTGAACGAAGTGTAGCCATACAGGCCGCAATACTGATTGTACTCTCCTTCCACGTGGAATCGATTCAAGAAATCGTTCAGAGCCTGGTCAACGGTGTAACGCTTGCTGATGGGATATTCTTCCACGCTTTCATCGGGCATGCGGAAGATGGCCACTCCATGATGGATGCTGACGCTGGCCAGTGGACAGAGTCCGATAAACGAGCGATTGTTCTCACTGCCATGATAGTCGGAACTCTCCATCAGGGCGCTCTGCGTGAACAGGTCGCGCACTTTCAAATAGGTGCTTACAGGCGTGTGCAAATCACCCAGCACTGTTCTGTGTACTGTTTTGTAGCTAAATGTTTTCATATCGTTTGTTTTTTATAATTCAAATAAGTATCTAAATCCTTATCGCCTCTGCCTGAGACGGTTAACACTACCACATCGGTGGGTTTGAACTGCATCTTCGGCAAGGCTCCCAAGGCGTGGGCACTCTCGATGGCTGGGATGATGCCCTCAAGGCGAGTCAGCTCGTAGCCTGCAGCTATGGCTTCATCATCGTTGACGGGAATCACCAGAGCACGATGTTGAGCCGACAGGTTGGCGTGCATGGGACCAATGCCTGGATAATCTAATCCTGCGGATATGGAGTAGGGCTCAACGATTTGTCCATCCTCATCCTGCATCACGTAGGTCTTTGCCCCATGAATGATGCCCGTTTTGCCCAAGGCGATGGTGGCTGCTGTTTTGCCTGAATCCACTCCCTCGCCACCAGCTTCTGCCAACACTATCTTTACACGTTGGTCATCGATGTGGTGATAAATGGTGCCTGCTGCGTTGCTTCCACCACCCACACAAGCCATCAGATAATCAGGATAATCTCTGCCTTCTTTCTCTTGCAGTTGGGTTTTAATCTCCTCGCTGATAATGGATTGCAGTCGTGCCACCATATCGGGATAAGGATGAGGACCCACTGTAGAGCCAATGATGTAGAAGGTATCGGCAGGATGGCAACACCAGTCGCGAATGGCCTCGTTGGTGGCGTCTTTCAACGTCATGTTGCCACTATGAACAGGCACTACCTCAGCTCCCAACATCTTCATCTTCTCTACATTCACATGCTGGCGTTTCACATCGGTAGCACCCATATAGACCACGCATTGCATGTTCATCAAGGCACAGACAGTGGCAGTGGCCACCCCATGCTGGCCAGCGCCTGTTTCCGCAATGACGCGAGTCTTGCCCAAATGGCGGGCGATGAGGATTTGTCCGATGGTGTTGTTAATCTTGTGAGCACCAGTGTGGTTCAGATCTTCGCGCTTTAGGTAGATCTTGCAACCGTAACGTTCGCTCAGGCGCTTTGCAAGGTAGAGAGGTGAAGGTCGGCCAACATAGTCGCGTAACAATTGGCGATACTCCTGTTGGAAACTCTCGCTTTCAATCACAGACAGGTATGTCTGCTGTAGGTCGTTCACGCATTTGTGCAGTATTTCTGGCACGTAAGCACCTCCAAAATCACCATAAAAACCTTCGTTGTCAACTAAAAAACTCATATTATCCAGTGTTAAATTGTTATACAAAAGAAAAAGCCCCGTCGCAAGTTGCGACAGGGCTTCGTTTAATCCTATTCTTGATTTGGCATAGATATGTACACGAGCGCTGCTCCCCTTACGACTCTTGGAATCTTAACGGGCGCCACCACCAATACATATTTGCCATAAAATGCTTCATAACTTACAATTTCTTTGTTTTATCGCTGCAAATATATGGGGTTCTTTTCAAACCACCAAATATTTTTAAGAAAAAGTTTAAAAATCCTCGTTTTTTTTTGTTACACCTATTTATATATATAGATGTTTTTTTAGTCTTTCAACGAATAGGTAACTGTTGTTACAACGCGCAGCTTCTTGATGTAAGGCGTTGTTTCATCGCGGTCATCAATCGAGAAGGTGCCCTGAGTGGCCTGCATGATGCCTCCCAAGCGGCTGTTGCTGTTCTCGGCAAACTGTAAAGCAGCCAGCTCGGCATTCTTGATGGCCTCTTGCATCATCTTCAGCTTCATCTCCTGGAAATCGGTGAAATCGTAGTTGATGTAACCTTCGTCGATGGCAATGCCCTGACTCAGCAATTCGCCAATCTTGCCAGAAGCCTTGCGCACCTCGTCAACCTTCTTGGTTTTCACGGTGATGCTGGAAGTCATCTGATAGCGATAAGGCGATTTGTTCTCGCTCCACATGTTGCTGTTGCGGTCGTAAACGGTAGGAGAATTGATGGTAATCTCATCTTCACTCAGTCCGTTTTCCTTGATGAAACTTACAATCACATCGCGTGTTCTGTTCACACTCTGATACAGCAGAGGCAAGTCGTTGCCCAACTGTGAGAAACTCAAAGGCCAAGTAACTGTGTTGGCTGGCACCTCATTCTCAGAGAGACCCTTCACGGTGACCTGACGGTCTTTGTTCACAAAATTGTCGATACCTGCCTTGAGGCAGTAACCTAACACAATGAGACCCAATGCAATGATGGCAGCCTCAATGATTCTGTTTTCTTTCTTCATAATCATATTGATTTTAAATTAAAATATTCATTAGCCTGTTGCAACGTTTCTGGCTTGCCAATGTCAAACCAAGTGATGTCTTTCAGCTCGTAGCCCTGCAGATGCATGGACTGGCAAACAGACAGATAGAATGGAATGATGGAGAATTTTCCTTGCCATTCTGTGCCTTTGTCCATCTTTTTAAATAGGGTAGGAGAAATGACATGAATGCCCTCGAAAGCCAATTCGCGATGCAGGGAAGCATTGGGCACAAAATCGGCAGGCTTGACCTCTCCTGTGGAATGGTTAAGCCATCCATGCAGACGCATTTCTTTGTCGAAGAGCAATTTGCGAGTGGTGTTACGATCGCTCACAAGCAAGGTGGCATCGGCACCACTGGCCACATGACTGCGATAAACCTCGCCCAAATCGATGTTGCTCAAGATATCTACATTGTGCACCAAGAACGGCTCGTCACCATCTAAGAAAGGCTGGGCTTTCAAGATGCCACCACCTGTGTCCAACAGCTCATCCCTTTCATCGCTGATATGGATAGTCATGCCGAAGTTGTCGTTAGCCTGCAGGAAATCAATGATTTGCTGACCGAAATGATGGATGTTGATGGTTACATCATTGAAGCCAAAACCCTTGAGGCGCAGCAAGGTGTGCTGCAGCATGGGGATGCCTCCCACAGGCACCAACGCCTTGGGAATGCTATCCGTGATGGGACGCAAGCGAGAACCAATGCCTGCCGCGAAGATCATGGCTTTGCGACAATTATCCATTATTTTTCCCTTTCCATTCATTTTGCACTAAGTACTTGTTGGATATTCTGTTCGCGATGAACCAGATTCACCTCCACACCAAATTTCTCGTTTAGATGTTCAGCCAGATGCTGGGCTGCATAGACTGATCGATGCTGCCCACCTGTACAGCCAAAACATACCGAGAGGTTGGTAAACCCACGCTCCATGTATCGCTTGACTGATGCATCCACCAAAGCATAGACATGCTTCAGGAAGGTGAGAATCTCTCCATCTTCCTCCAAGAACTGAATCACGGGTTTGTCAAGTCCGATGAACGGTTTGTAGCGATCGTACTTACCAGGATTGTTCACGGCACGGCAATCGAACACAAAGCCTCCACCATTGCCTGTTGGGTCATCTGGAATACCTTTCTTATAGGCAAAGCTCATGATCTTCACCACCAACGGCTTCTTCTGCTGATCCTTAAACTGCTTCAACTCTGTGAGTTGCTTCAACACTTCGCACAAGTAAGGATATTCTGGATACGACGATTTCAACAGCTGACGCAGGTTTTCCATCGCAAATGGAATGCTTTGCATGAAGTGAGGTTTCTTCTCGAAATAACCCCTGAAGCCATAGGCACCCAATACCTGCATAGTACGGAACAGGACGAAATGACGCAGGGTAGAGTAGAACTCAGTCTCGTCGATACGCCTATAAACCCGAATGGCGTCGAGGTACTCTTGCAATAATTCCTGACGCAGACTCTCAGGGTAGTTAGCTTTCGCTTGCCACAGGAAAGAAGCCACATCGTAGTAGAATGGCCCTTTTCTACCTCCCTGAAAATCAATTAGCCACGGATCTCCATTCACAACCATTACATTGCGACTCTGGAAATCGCGATACATGAATGTGTCGCTTGAACTCTGCAACAACACATCGGCCATGCGTTGGAAATCATCCTCCAAGAGATTCTCCTGGAATGACAATCCTGTGGCTTTGAGAAAGCAGTATTTGAAATAGTTCAAGTCCCAAAGGATGCTGCGTTGGTTGAACTCGGCTTGCGGATAGCAAACGCTGAAATCCATTCCCTCGGCACCCCTGAACTGAACCTTCGCCAACAGTCGCATGGTTTTCTTCAGCAAAATCTTCTCTTCTTCGCTGAACTGATGGGTGAGTCGCCCCTTTTCGATGGCTTTGAACAACAAGGTATCGCCCAAGTCCTGTTGGATATAATACATCTGGTCGTCAGTTTGGGCATACACCTCAGGCACAGGTAATCCTTTACGAAGAAAATGGTTGGCCATGTAAAGAAACGCAGCATTCTCAGCTTGCGATTCACCTCGCACACCAATCACGGTAGGATTTCCCTTTAGCCTGAAATACAGGCGATTTGAACCAGATGAAGGCATCTCTTCGATGGCCTCTGGCTCATGTCCTGTATAGGATTTGTATAATTGTTGAAGTTGTTCGTTCATCATATTCCTTCATTTTATTGGGCGAATATACGATTTTTTCAAGATAATATGCTAACTTTGTGAAATAAAATTGATTTTATATGAGAAATTTGCCTCAATTCTTGATTGCTGCTCCATCTTCGGGGGCTGGGAAGACCACCGTGAGTCGTGGACTGATGGCTTTGCTGGTTAGGAAAGGCATGAAAGTGCAACCCTATAAATGTGGCCCAGACTATATTGATACCAAGTTCCATGAAGCTGTATGCCATCGTTCATCCTACAATCTCGACACCTTTATGGCTTCCTTTGCTCATGTGCAAGAGGTTTATACTCAGCATGCTCAAGATGCCGATGTGTGCATTGTGGAGGGCATGATGGGCTTGTTCGATGGCTTCGACTGTGATAGGGGATCGTGCTCAGAGGTGGCCAGGGTGTTGGGTTTGCCTGTCATCTTGGTGGTGAATGCCCAGAGTGCAGCTTTTTCAACAGCTGCCTTGATCAGCGGATTCCTGCATTTCAGGTATGATGTGAAGATTGCTGGTGTGATTTTCAACAATGTAGGCTCGAAGAAACACAAAGACATGCTGTGGGATGTGTGTGAGCACCTGCATGTACCTTGTTTCGGATATATTCCCAAACGCCAGGAACTGATGCAATCGTCGAGGTATTTGGGCTTGGATTTCAGTGAGATGAATGGCGATGAGTATTTGTCCAATCTGATAGAGGAGCATGTGGATTGGCAAGGATTGCTGCAAGCCACCAAGTGTGAACTGCCTGTGGTGCTGGAACATAAGAATGAAGATGACAAACCTATGGAACCCATGAACATACTGGTGGCCAGCAACGAAGAATCGTTCTCATTCATATATGCCGAGCACATGGATATCTTGCATAAAATGGGAAAGGTGTCTTTCTTCAATCCAGAAGAAGATCAGGAGATTCCTGCCAACATCGACTTGCTATATCTGCCTGGGGGCTATCCTGAAAAGCATGCTGCAGCGCTGACGAAAGCGAAGAAAACCAGAGAGTCCATCAGACGATATATAGCATCTGGCGGTAAGACATTGGCTGAATGTGGCGGTATGATCTATCTCTCTCAAGGTATAGTGGCAGATGAGAATCAGTTCTATGAAATGGCTGGCGTTCTGCCATTTAAGATTTCGATGCGGAAGCAGGACAGAAAGTTATCGTTGGGTTATCGCGATTTTGACTGGAGGGAACAGCGCTATCGTGGGCATGAGTTCCACTATACTCAGTTCTTGCCAGAGGAACCTGTGCCAACAACCTCACTTCGTGTGTTCGATGCGAAATCACGACCTGTAGATAGTCCGTTGTTCATATCGAAGAATCTGATTGCCAGCTATACTCACCTCTATTGGGGTGAGACGGGTTTCTTGGAATTGTTTAAACCTGACCCAAATTATTCGAAGTGATATGAAGAAGATCTATACGAAAACTGGAGATGAAGGGATGACGAGTCTCAGGGGTGGTGTAAGGGTGCCCAAGGATGATGTCCGCATTGAGGTCAATGGTACCATCGACTTGCTCAATGCCTTGATAGGCAAGCTGATTGCTATGCCAGAAATAGGTGAGGAATGGAAACCTTTCCTGACAAAGATACAAGAGGAGTTGATGGTGGTGATGAGTCATGTTGCTACACCTTTAGATAAGACCAATCCTCGCGTGTTGCATGTTGTTGAATTGACAGAACAGATGGAACGGTTGATAGATGAACTGAATGCCAAAGCCGAAGGTCCTGCAGGTTTTATCTTGCCAGGAGGCTCATTGGCTAAAGCTGAAATCCATATAGCTCGAACCATCGCCAGACAGGCTGAACGAAGGTTGTGGACAGTAAACAGACACTATCCGGTTAATCCTGACATTCTGCGATTTATGAACCGTTTGAGCGATTTCTTCTTTGCTTTGGCTTTGTAGTTTTACTCTTGTGCATCATTCTTATGTTTGCCAAACAACACCATAGCCACGATGGGAGCACCAATCAGTGCTGTAACTGAATTGACAGGCAAAACACCCTCATAGCCAGGCATTCGAGCCATCAGGTTGCAAAGCAAAGCCAAGGCTGCACCAGCCAAGACACAGGCAGGCAAAAGAATGCGATGGTCGGAGGTGCGGAAGATAGCCCTACATAGATGTGGAACAGCCAATCCCAAGAACATGATAGGTCCGCAATAGGCTGTCACGATGGCTGCCAATGTGCCTGAACAGCAAATCACCTTGGTGCGAGTCCACTTGATGGGAAGTCCCAAACTGCGAGCATATCCATCACCTAACAGTAACAGGTTCAACGATTTAACCAATGTCATCGAGAGAGGGAGCAAGATAAGCATCAGCGTAACGAATAGCAGCATTTGATCGCCTGATACGCGAGAGAAACTACCCAATCCCCACACCACAAACGCCTTGACATCTTCTTCATTGCTGAAAAACTTCAACACGCCGATGATGGCAGTGGCCAAGTAGCCTATCATTACACCTATTACCAACAAAGTGACGTTTCCTTTTACTTTGTGAGATACCCACACGATGAGCGAGAGCACTGCCAATGAGCCCACTATGGCTGCAATAGACATAGCTGCATCGCCCAAATAACCTAAGCGACTCAGGGCAACGCCTCCCAGAGAACCTGAGAGCAATACCACGAAACCAACACCCAAGGTAGCGCCACTGCTCACACCCAATACCGATGGACCAGCCAAGGGGTTGCGGAAAACGGTCTGCATCTGTGCACCACTCACAGCCAGACCTGCGCCAGCCACCATCGCCGTCAGTGCTTGGGGTAAACGGGAGCGAAGGATGATGTTGCGCCAAATCTCCTGCTGGCTGTCCTCACCCAAAAGAATCAGGCAGACGCTCTTGAGTGGAATCTCGATGGTGCCAACAGCCAAGTTGAGGGCGAACAGCACCAAGATAAGCAGGAACAAGAGGATAAGATGGGTGGTGGTCTTCATGGTAATAATTTGTAATAAACTGGTTGATAATCAGCTGGCAATACCTCTGGATGGAAAACATACACCAAGTCGGAGAGCAGCACATCAGGCTCTACAGGCGCTTTCTCATAATACGGACTTCGTTTCATGTTGCAATAAACCACTTTGTGTTCTTTGAACGACTTGAACAATTCATTTCTTGGTTCGCTGGCCTTCAAGGCATCGTAGCTGAAATCGCCAGGAAAACTGTTGAGGATGCGCCAGTAGTCGGCATTCGCTGCCATCGCATATAGCTTTTCAAACTCGATGTTCACGCCACCACTATTAGGGTCATCTTTCAATACATAGTCGGCTCCAGCATCAGCAAATATCTGAGCCAGAAAACTCTTGCCACCCACTGCATACCAGTTGCCCCCATGCATTTCTCCACTGAGTACGGTGGGACGATGTTCTGCCTTTGCAGCCATCTCTTTGATGTGGTCATAACGTTCGCAGATACCCTCGAACAGCTTGTTGGCCTGCTCTTCCTGCCCAATGAACAAACCTATGAATTTCAACCATTCAGCTTGTCCAAGTGGATGCAACTCCTTGTAACCCAAGTGGGGAACCAGTGTGATGCCAGTCTGCTTGATGGCTTCATAGCCACCTCTCTTGAAGGGAGAGATGAAGATGACATCAGGATTGGCAGCCATAATCACCTCTGCATCGAAATCACCTTCAGAACCAATGGTGAATATCTTGCCATCTTTCACTCGCTGCAAAACATTTTCATTGAACAGATTCTTGGTGCTGGTGATGCCAGACACATGGTCTAAGGCATCGAGCACAATGAAATCGGCCAGTTGCAACATGGTCATGCAGATGGATTTGTTGATGGGTGTACGCACAACGGTATAATCCTGAGGCACCTCAAACGACTTGAGTTGTTTGGGAACCAAAGCAAAATGCCAAGCAGTAGATTCTTCTGCTTGTGGGTCTTGGATGTCAATCAAGTAGATGCCGTCTGTCAGACTTTTCACTTGAAAGCCTTGGGCGTAAGACAATTGACTGTTGACTGTTGACCAATCACCAGGATTATCACTATTGGCTTTTTTCCCTTTGCAGCAGCAAAGCATGCAAGCCAAGATGCACAAACCGATTGTTCTGATAAAACACTTCATATCTTATTTATCTTTATTTCTTACAAATTCAATATCTAACTTTCCATGGGGAAAGAGAGGGGCACAATGCTCATGACAATGGTGCAAAACAACCTGTACGAACGAATCCAGTTCGTTGGCAGGCAACAACTTAATCAAGTCACGAGCCATGTTGAGGTTGTCAATCAGTTGCAGACTTTCAGCTGAACAGCCAGCCTCCTGCATCATCTCTTGAATGAATGCCTTGTTCATGGTTGCCATACGGCTGTGGGTATCTAAATGTCCTTCAGCCAGTTTGACAGCTTTTCCCAACATGATGCCGATGGTTACATGAGGAATTTGCAACTCATCAGCCAGACGAAGCGCTTCGCCCACATAATTGCCATATTCCACAAAAGCCTGTGCCGATAAATCTGGATGCTTTTCATGCAACAGGTTCTCGCTCAACGCACCAGAATGAAGAACGATGTGTGTGCAATTCATCGCAACAGCCACCTGCATACATTTTCGGATGGAGTTGATAAATCCTTCAATGCTAAATGGTTGGATGATGCCTGATACACCAACGATTGAGATTCCTCCCACAATACCTAATCGAGGATTGAAGGTTCTGTGGGCTAATTCAGTTCCTGCGGGAACA
Source organism: uncultured Bacteroidales bacterium (assembly GCA_902783615.1). Taxonomy (GTDB): domain Bacteria; phylum Bacteroidota; class Bacteroidia; order Bacteroidales; family Bacteroidaceae; genus Bacteroides. The sequence continues at coordinate 15,160 of CACZRQ010000167.1, forward strand.
GAGATGGTTACAATCAAATTCTGACGAAGGTTGTTCCAAATCATCTCACGGGGAACCTTGTTGATGGCAGGTGAACCAGGCGGGTAGTCGAACCCAGGCAGGGTGATTGTGCCAATACCTTCTCCACCTCTGATTTCAAAGTGGTCGGATGGGGTGACAGTTGCCCGTATTTCAATGCCTTTGGTCACATCGGGGTCGTCACCACTGTCTTTCAACACATAAGCATAGTCCTCACCATAATGCACATCCACATGGATGGTTTCGCCATTGGGCAAAATGACAGGTACTGATGCTGGATACTTTCCATTTTGCTGATGCCAAGCAGCAATGGAAGCGGCTGTAGCACAAGTGCCTGTGGTGATGCCACTGTGCAACGGATAAAACTCAGGCAGTAACTGCTCGACTATCCTGCGCAAACCGTGTTCGCCATTCACCACATGGAAAGAGGAAGGAGTGGCTGGGCGACAGACGGCAAAAACCTGCATACCTTGTTCCTTGGCTTTTTCCACCTTTTCCACAAAACCACCAGACAGTCCACTTTCTTTGGTAATCATGGCATCGAAGGGTAGATGGTTGATGGTTGGCCATTGACCGTTACCATTTGTTTCATAGAAAATCAAATGGCTCTGGTCTATGCCCGCTTTCTGCGCTATGTTCAGTGAATTTTCTCGATTCAAGATGCGGAAATAGCAGTCAATGCCCAACGAAATCAAAGGCTTGAGCTTGACGATGGTCTGCACACCAGTCAAAGCCAGCAGCCGTTTTACGCCCTGCTGTTGAATCTTGTCGATGGCATCGTTATAATTGTCACACCAAATGATATCGGAACTTCTTGGTGGAAAGATTCGTTCAAAACGAATGGCTGGGATGTTCAAGGCATTTGCCACTTCGGCTACCGTTTGATGCAAAACCTCAGCAAAAGGATGGCCTGCATCGATGAGCAATTGAATGTTGTGTTCTTGGCAAAACGAGGTGAGATGGGCAGCATCCATCGCTCCCATCAGCCGTATGCCGTGTTGTAATACCACTTCCTGCTCATCGCCTCGCGTTGAGTAGTAGTAGGCATTGCCAGCTTCTTCCAGCTTCTTAACGGCTATGCGCCCCTCAGTTGTTCCACCAAAAACAAGTATCATCCTTCTTCCCCTTTTCTGAAAAGGTGTGTAAATTGTTTATTATAAAGTTCCGACAACCCCTTGCGGTTATCTATCGCATCGCCCACCACCAGCATGGTGGTAAGCGTCAAGTTGTTGTCTTTCACAATCTTTGCCAAATCCTTCAACACACCTCGATAGATGCGTTGATCCTTCCAGGTGAGGTGATAGCAAGCCGCAACAGGTGTGTCTTCAGGATATTCCATCAACAATTCCCGCTGCACATCATCCACGATGGCTGCGCTCAGGAAGATGCACATGGTGCTCTGACTGCGAGCCAACAAGTGAAGCTTCTCTTTATCTGGCATCGGTGTGCGACCTTCACCTCTTGTCAGGATGATGGTTTGCACCTTTTCTGGAATCGTGAACTGAGAACGCAATTCAGCGGCAGCAGCCAAGAACGATGAGATGCCTGGGGTGATGTGATAACTCATTCCCCATTGGTCGAAGAAATTCATCTGTTCTTGGATAGCTCCGAAGATGCAAGGGTCACCAGTGTGCAGTCGCACAATGAATTTACCTTCATCGTAGAATTTCTTCATGAGGTTTACCTGCTCCTCCAATGCCATGGATGCAGAACTGAGAACTGTGGCACCTGGTTTGTGGCATTCAGTCAATGCCTTGGGAACCAAACTGCCAGCATATAAAATCAGGTCGGCTTGCTCCAGCATTTTCCTGCCTTTCACGGAAATCAAATCAGGGTCACCTGGACCAGCACCCACAATCTCGATGTGTCCTTGTTTACGCTCACGCAGATGAGCGCGGTCGATGGCTAAGGCAGCTGTCCAATTCTTGCCTTTCACCTTCTCAATAATCAATTTGCCATGATTGGAACCCAAAATGGCAGCTGCTTCGCAAACACTTGGAGTACCCACATGTTTCATCACAGTATCGCTGGGGTGGGGTACTTCAACCTTGGCCAATTCCTCGGCTGTGAAATAACACACTTCTTCACCATATTCCTCTTCGAGAACCTCAATAAAGGGCTCATCTGCTTTCACATCGATGGTGCAATACTTATGCGAGCAAGGCAGGATGCCCCTGTTGGCAAAAGCTTCATCTATCTCATCATAGATTTCGAGCGGATTCTCAGCCTGATGTGCCAAACCAAAGCCGATAGTACCCACCATTGGCACGAAATGTAGCTCCAACATCCCTTCTGGAGCAAATCGTTTGAATGGAGAAACAATGATGACCAACTTGTATTTTTGGGGTGACACCTCGCTCATGCTGTTCACGATGGTAACATGCTTGGGTAGTGTACTTTCCAGATAATCAGTACCTTCATCACGTACATCGAGTAATAGAGCCGTTGGTTGTCCGCTCACAAAAGTA
>CACZRQ010000168.1 GCA_902783615.1 uncultured Bacteroidales bacterium
CCGACGATCATTACGAGGAGTTGGCCAAGATGGAGGTTCAACTCAAAACTTTCGTCACTCCAACAGGAAAGCCCTATCGATTGCTGCCTTTGCCGATGGCCGACAAAGTCATCTTCGAAGGAGAGCGTCTGCCAGCTACTTACGCCAACTTCCTCATCATGAACCAGCAAGTACTCTACCCCACTTACAATCAACCCATTCTCGATGAGCAGGCCAAGGAAATATTACAGCAGGCATTCCCCGACAAGCAGATAGTGGGCATTGATTGCCGAGCCCTCATCAAGCAGCACGGCTCGCTGCATTGCGTTACGATGCAGTATCCTAAGGGCGTTATTGTTTAGTTTACTAAAAAAATGAACTAGACTGCAACTTTTCTTCAACTCACTCCGTCTAACACATAAAAAACAACTAAAAAAGAGAAACGATGAAAACTTTAACTACAGCTTTAGTAACTATCATGCTGAGTATAAGTATTACAGCATGCAGTATCAACGTAAACGGTGATGGCATTACAGTCAACCGCATTACAGCAAGCGACAATTACGTGACAAAAGAAATCAAGGTAACCGACTTCAACAAAATCAATCTGATTGGATCAGGTAGAGTGTTTTTCACACAGCAAGCAGGCGCACCAGCAGTTTCTGTAGTTACCTCCGACAACGTGGCTGAAATCCTGGATGTAAGTGTAGAAAACAACACCCTGAAACTCAGACTCAAGAAGGGCTACAGCGTGAGAAACATGAAGAAGCTGGATTACACCATCAATGCAGCTGTCTTGAAAGAGATGAGCATCAGCGGATCTGGGGATTTCAAGCTGATGAACGGATTGGACACCGATGGACTGAGGCTCAGCGTAACCGGATCAGGCGATATGGATTGCGACAACATCAACTGCACAGGCGATGTTATTGTATCCATCTCAGGAAGTGGCGATATCGAAACTGGCAACCTGCAATGTGGCGACCTGAAGATTACTATCACAGGATCTGGTGATATCGAGATGAAAGGCCTGGAAACCAGCAACGTGGATGCTTCCATCTCTGGCAGTGGAGATGTCAAGTTGAATGGCAAGACCGTAAAGGCAAACTACATCGTTACTGGCAGTGGAGATATAGCAGCTGATGGCTTGCAGGCAGCAGATGTAAAAGCCCGTGTTTCTGGCAGTGGCGATATCACCTGTTATGCTACCCAATCCATCGAAGCCGACAGGGTTGGCAGTGGCAGCATTGGCTACAAGGGCCATCCTGACAAAGTGAATGTCAGCAAAAAGGGCGTACATTCTCTCGATTAACCAATAACTATATTGCGTGTCCCCCTCTCATCATCGAGGGGGATTTTTTTATTTTGCTGGATTTTTTATGCATATTCTAATAAATTTTCGTACTTTTGTTGCAAGAATTCATAAATCAAATTTAAATAAGTATGAATAAGAAGTTATTGTTATCCCTGTTTATGGCAGGAGCTGCGTTGAACGGCTATGCCGACGAGGCAAGATTGCTGCGTTTCCCAGCCACCAACGGCCAGGAAGTGGTGTTCTCCTACGGCGGCGACCTGTACAAGGCATCAATCAATGGTGGTGAGGCAAGCCGACTCACCTCGCATGTAGGTTATGAAATGTTTGCCCGCTATTCTCCTGACGGCAAGTCGATTGCTTTCACCGGTGAATACGATGGCAACCGCGAAGTGTATCTCATCTCCAAGGATGGTGGCGAGCCCAAACGACTCACCTTCACCTCTACGAACTCACGCGATGACTTGGGCGACCGCATGGGCCCGAACAACATGGTGATGACTTGGACACCCGATGGTAAGAGTGTGGTATATCGCAACCGCATCAGCGACGGCTTTGACGGCAAGTTGTGGACTATCTCAAAAGAAGGTGGCATGAGCGAACAGATTCCTTTGCCGGAAGGTGGTTTCTGCAGCTATTCCCCCGATGGTAAGAAGCTGGCGTACAACCGAGTGATGCGTGAATTCCGTACTTGGAAATACTATCGTGGTGGTATGGCTGATGATATCTGGATCTATGACCCACAGGCCAAAACCGTTGAGAATGTCACCAACAACGATGCACAGGACATTGCCCCCATGTGGATTGGCAACGAGATTTTCTTCATCTCCGACCGTGACATGACGATGAACATCTTCGTGTATAACACACAGACCAAGCAGACCGAGAAGGTGACGAACTACACCGACTACGACGTGAAGTTCCCCAGCACCAACGGTCAGATCATCGTATATGAAAAGGGTGGCTACCTCTACAAGCTCGATCCGAAGACCCGTCAGAGTACCAAAATCAGCATCACGCTGACATCCGACAACATCTATGGTCGTAAGGAATACCGCGATGTATCTGGAAACATCACCGCTGCCAGTGTATCAGCCGATGGTAACCGTTTGGCTGTCACCGCTCGTGGTGAGGTGTTCGATATCCCAGCTAAGCAAGGTGTGGTGAAGAACATCACCCGCACCCCAGGAGCCAACGATCGTGATGCAGAGATCAGTCCAGATGGCAAGTATATCGCTTATATCAGCGACAAGACTGGAGAAACAGAGGTTTGGCTGCAAGAAGAAGTGGGTGGTGAACCTGTTCAGCTTACCAAGAACAACGACACCTATATCCGTTCGTTGACCTGGAGTCCCGACAGCAAGACCATTCTCTACACCGACCGCAAGAACCGTTTGGTAGAGGTGAATGTGGCTGCCAAGACCAAACGCACTGTGCTGACCTGCCCGGAGAGCGAGTTCCGTCAGGTGCAGTTCTCACCCGACAGTCAGTGGATTACCTACACTCGCCCAGAGAAGAACGACATGAGTGTGGTGTATGTCTATAACCTCAAGACCAATAAGGAATATCCTGTTACCGAGAAATGGTACGATTCATCATCACCAGTATTCAGTACAGATGGCAAGTACCTCATCTTCAACTCAAACCGTGATCTGAACCCTATTTATAGCCGCGTGGAATGGGACTATGCTTACACCAGCATGGGTGGCATCTACTTAGCTACTTTGGCCAAGGACATCCCTTCCCCACTGCTGCCAAAGGATGATCAGATCAGCCTTGGTGACGACAAGCCTGCTGGTCCTCAGGGTCCTGGTAAGCCAGGTGAAGCTAAGGATGCCAAGAATGTGGATGTGAAGATTGATACCGATGGCATCTTCAACCGCATTGTGAAAATGCCTGTACGCGGAGGTGAGGGCTATATGAGCTTCTTCTTCAGCGATGGCAAGAAGCTGTGGTACCAGAGTGGACGCAGTCTGATGGTATATGATTTCGCTAAGGGCGAAGACAACAAGGTGACCGATGGACGCATCATGGCTTACACCGATGGTGGCAAGAAGGCTATCCTGTCTGACCGCGGCAAGTACTACATCGTTGATTTCCCATCAGAGCACATCAAGGCCGACAAGCCTGTATCAACCGACAACCTGAAGGCTATCGTTGACTTCTCTCAGGAGTGGCCACAAATCTTCGATGAGGTTTGGCGCGCTTTCCGCGACGGATTCTACTTGGAGAATATGCATGGTGTGGATTGGAAAGCCATCAAGCAGAAGTATGCAGAACTGCTGCCTTACGTGAAGACCCGCTTAGATTTGAACTATGTGATTGGGGAGATGATCAGCGAGCTGGCTTGCGGTCACGCTTACGTTTCTACTGGCGAGAAGCCTGAGGCAGAGCGCATCGATATGGGTTTGCTGGGTGCTGAGATGATTCGCGACAAGAGTGGTTACTTCAAGATTACCAAGATTTTAGAGGGCGCTCCTTATCGTGAGGAGCTGCGCTCACCACTCACAGAGCCGGGTATCAACGTGAAGGAAGGCGAGTTTATCACCGCTATCGACGGAGTGCCTGTAACTTCAGTGAGCAACATCTACGAGCTGCTGATTGGCAAGGCTGACGTGCTGACAGAGCTTACTGTAAACAGCACAGCTGCAGCTGGCGGTCGCAAGGTGGTGATCAAGCCTATCGCAGACGAATATCCTCTCTACCACTATGCTTGGGTGCAGAACAACATCAAGACGGTGGAGAAAGCTTCTAACGGACGTGTGGGTTATATCTACATCCCCGATATGGGTGCAGAGGGTCTGAACGAGTTCGTGCGCTACTACTATCCACAGTTGGATAAGGAAGCGCTGATCATCGACGATCGTGCCAATGGTGGCGGTAATGTGTCGCCAATGATTATCGAGCGCCTGCTGCGAGAGCCTTATCGTATGACGATGAGCCGTACCTCCAGCACCACCAACACAGTGCCCGATGGTGCACACCATGGTCCAAAGGTAATGCTCATCAACAAGTATTCGGCTTCAGATGGCGACCTCTTCCCATGGAGTTTCAAGGCCAACAACTTAGGTACGGTGATTGGTACCCGCACCTGGGGTGGTATCATTGGCATCAGCGGTTCACAGCCTTACATGGACGGCACTGATGTACGTGTTCCGTTCTTCACCAACTACGATGTGAAGACTGGTCAGTGGATTGTTGAGAATCACGGCGTTGATCCTGATATCGTGCTGGATAACGACCCAATCAAGGAACAGGCTGGCGAAGATCAGCAGCTGAACAAGGCTATCGAAGTAGCCCTGCAGCAGCTCAAGGATCGCAAGCCATTGCCAGGCGTTCCTGCCCCACGAACCTTCAAGGATCTTCATTTGAACAAGTGATGACATTAAAAAGGGCTGCGAAATTCGCAGCCCTTTTTAATTGTAAGATTTTCATTCAAATTTCAGGAATGCCTCCACCTGAACCTTCAACGCAGCTTTCTGTTCATCGCTTAGAATCATACGACCTTCCGTCCAGGCTTCCAGATTGAGAGCGATACCAGTCTGCAGTTCCATCACATCAGCTTTGATAAAGGTAAGCAGCTCCGTCAGTTTCTCGCGGCATTTCGCCGTAGCCATCTTACCGCCGGCACCACTTAGAGCCACCTTCTTACCATTGATCACAGTAGGCGTTTCATAGTCACCAGCCACCAAGGGTCGCGACAGCCAATCGAAAAGGTTCTTCACATGTCCAGGATAACTGAAGTTATACTCAGGCGTAAAAACCCAGAGAGCATCGGCTTCCTTGACATCTGTACGCAGGCGGGCAACAGCCTCCGGCTCAGGGAACTCGATGTCCTGATTGATAGGCGGAACATCCGAGTAGTCCAAGTAATTCACTATGGCGCGTGCGCCAATCATCTGCTCTGCCTCGCGGGCCAACTGTCGGTTGAAGGAACCTGCCCTCAGCGAACCAACGATAAAAAGAATTTTTTTCATAATGCTTGTAAAATATCTACAAAGATATAGCAAATCCTCAAATATACCAAAGTTATTTCAATAAAATGAGCAACCTATGTTCATGCCCTCATGAACATAGGTTCGTGAGCCAAC
>CACZRQ010000169.1 GCA_902783615.1 uncultured Bacteroidales bacterium
AGAAAGGAATTTGTGGCAAAAATTTGCAAAATGGCCTTACCGTGAGCTAACTTTGCACTTGCAATTGAGAGCAAGGGCAATTGCGACAATATGTTTAACTTTTTAATAACTATTTCAACCTATGAGTATCAAAGTGAATGCAAGGCAGACGCTCCAGAACGTGGGCTCTGCAAAGGGAAGCTATCGTTATGTGTTGCAGACAGAGTTGTACAACCGTCTGAGTGCTACCAAGGTGCTGAAGGAAGCGGCACTGCGCAGCGGTATCCCTCAGGGCAGTATGACTGCCTGCTGGCAGGCCATCGGCGATGTAATCAAGGCGTGGGCGACTGAGGGTCATAGCGTGGCCGTTCCTGGTCTCGGATCTATGCGATTCTCCGTTCGTGCCCAGAGCGTGGAGAATGCTGAGGATGTGGGCACTGACCTGATCAAGTCTCGCCGTGTGATCTTCGTGCCCAGTGTGGATATCAAGGATGAGCTGAAGCGCACCAGCATCAACATCACCTGCATCGACAAGGATGGTAACGTGGTGAAGCAGGTGACCAGCCACGACAGCGGCGACGTGGAGGATGCCGACAACAATACCGACAACGGCGTGGACAATGCTGGAGGCGGCAACAATGCTGGTGGTGGCAACGGTGGTGTAACGCCCATCACGCCTGTAGGTAACGGCGGTGACAATGGCGGCGGCACAGGTGGCAACACAGGCGGCGGCGATGATGGCGGTGGTAGTGATGAACCTACGGAGGATTGATTTTTGACAATTGACAATTGACAATTGACAATTGACGATTATCCATCCGGAGTGAAGCAACATGCAAATTATGACGCTGAAAGCGTCACCGAATAATATCCGTGGGTGCCGGCAACGCCGGTACCTACTACTATAAGGGTGATGCTTTCAGCATCCATAATTTGAAATCGTATTTTGAGCATTTTACCTTGCTTTAACAAAAACGATCCTCTGAGACAAGGGGGTTGCCCTTTGCAATAATGACAAAAATTGTTTAACCTTAAAAAATGAAAATGTTATGAAGAACAAAGATCTTTGGAAGACTGTGATTCAGTTTGCCATATCGATTCTGACGGCAGCGTTGACTGCCATGAGCACTACATCGTGCATGGGTCATGGCCCGATATATATCTAAAAAGAAAGCCCTTACTGTTGTAGGGGCTTTTTTTTATGGGTACAACATACTCCCTCCCCCTCCTAACGGAGGGTCACCCCCTCCTAGCTCCCCCGTTATCGGGGGAGAGCAACCCCCTTACTAAGGGGGAGAGCCTTTGGGTAAGCTACGTTCCTGTGCATCAGGGTAATAGCAAGTGCACAGCAGAGCTGTGAATCTGCGCCCCAGGGATGGGGGGATTGAGCTTCTCCACCACGATATCGACCGAATGGATTTGGGGGAAATCGTGCAATAGGCGATGGGCGATGCGGGCAGCAACGTGCTCCAAGAGCTGGGAACGCTGGCGCATTTCGGCCTTCACTGCCTGATAGACCTCGGCATAGTTGACCGTATCGGCCACATCGTCGGTCTGCATGGCGCGGCTAACATCGACACCGAGGGTGAGGCTGACAACAAATTCGTTGCCCACCACGGCCTCTTGGGGAAGAACACCGTGGCAGGCAAAGAAATGCATGTTGTTTAGGATGATTTCACTCTTCATACCATCACTTCAATCTCTATCCGTATTTTCAATCATACTGATAATCTTGTTGTTCAGCGTATCGGCCTGCATGAGCGCCTCAAGGGTGAGATGCATGCGGTAACGCCAGTAGTGCTTCACGATGGCAGGAATGTTGATGCGCTCGTCCTGTCCGTCGGGCAGACGAATGTCGCCATCGATGGAGAGCCAATCCTGCAGCGAAGGCACACACAGCATTGAGTTGCCCTTGAGGTGGGCATCGAGCACCATCTCGCAGATTTCCGGCGTGGCCGTTGAGGGTGAGAAGCCCTTGATGCCCATCACCAGATTGTAGTAGCGCTGGGTGATCTTGGGGTCTTCCTCCCACCAGCCGCGCAAGGTGGACATGTCGTGGGTGGAGATGGTGCACACCGAGCGGTATGGATAGTTGGCTGGGTTGCCAAATTCCACGCCCAGCTCTTTCGGCATGCGCTGGATCTCGAGCGAGAGGATGCGTAGGTCGTTCATCACCGATGGCACACAGTCGGGGATCATACCCAGGTCCTCGCCACACACCAGCATGTTGGTGCTCTGGGTGAGCTGTGGCAGTTTCTTCATGGCCTGCTCACGCCAGAAATCGTTGTGGCGATGGTAGTAATAATGGTTATAGACGTTGGTGAATGCCTGCTTGTCGCCCTCACTCAGGGTTTGGAAGATGAAGTCGTTCTGCACGCTGATGCGTGGATGGAAGCGTTCGGCATCGTGGCGGTCGCGCAGGAACAGCACATCGCTGATGAGGCTGTAGAGACCCTCGCGAATCTTCACGCTGGTGGGGTCGGTCTTGCCCATGAAGTGGGCTTCCACCTGCCGCTGTGTAGCAAACTCGGGCTTCATGTCGTACACCTCGTAGGTGTCGGTATGCTGCAGGAAGGTCTGCTTCACATAATCGGTGTGCTCGCCGAAGATCTTGTGGAGGAAACGCTCATGGATGAAGGGTTTCGTGAAGAACTCCTCGTTGAACTTCAAGCCGAAGCTCTCAATTTCCTGGCGTGTCATCGGCAGGGATGGCACGAACTGACCCAGCAGGCCGTGCACGGCATGGATAGGCATCTCCCAGATGCGGAAGAAGCCCAGGATATGGTCGATGCGGTAGGCGTCGAAATACTCGCTCATCTTCTTGAAGCGGCGCATCCACCAGGCGTAGTTGTCCTGCTCCATCACATCCCAGTTGTAGGTGGGGAAGCCCCAGTTCTGGCCGTTCACCGAGAAGTCATCGGGTGGGGCACCCGCCTGTCCGTTCAGGTTGAAGTAGTAAGGCTCGGTCCATGCCTCCACGCTGTTGCGGCTGATGCCGATGGGGATGTCGCCCTTCAGCACTACGCCTACCTTGCGGGCATGACGGCTGGCGGCTGCCAGCTGACGGTCGAGGTGGTACTGGATGAAATAGTAGATGGCTATTTCGGGGAAGATGTCGCTATCGGGGTTGCACAGCTTGGCTATCTCTTCGGCATTGTAGGTCTGATACTCAGGCCATTCGCGGAAGTTGGGCGTGCCATATTTATCGCGCAGGTAGCTGAAGGCAGCGTAGGGCACCAGCCAGCTCTTGTTGTTCATGAAGAAGGTGCCAAACTCGCGGGTACGCATGGTAGCTTCGCCGTCTTGCTTGAACAGCAGTCGGTAGAACTTCCACTTGGCTTCGTTCACAGCCTCGTAATCCACCTGTGGCAGCTTGTTCAGCGTTTCCCGCTGGCGGTTGAAGCTCACCTGCTGCTTGGTGTCTTTCAGCTCGCCCATCTGCCGCAGGTCGGCATACATGGGATGGATGGCGTAGATGGAGATGCTGTTGTAGGGGTAGGAGTCGGTCCACGTCTTGGTGATGGTGGTGTCGTAGATGGGCAGAATCTGCACCATCTTCTGGCGTGTCTTGGCAGCCCAGTCGATCATGAGCTTCAGGTCGCCGAAGTCGCCCACGCCGAAGCTTCCCTCGGAGCGGAGCGAGAACACGGGCACAGCCACGCCGGCGCCTTTCCAGGAGTGGGGGTTGAAGGCTGCATATTGGTCGCCATAGACCACCGTTTCCTTCTCCTCCAGCTCAGGCTCGGCCACGAAACGGTTGGGGTGTTCCTCCCAGCCTAAGAATTCCTTCTTCTTGACATCCACCAGCACGAACTTATACTCTATGGGGAACTGCAGCTTTGTGGCGTCCACCTCCAGTTGCCATTCGGGGTAGTAGGTGTCGCTCATCAGCATGGCTTTCTCTGGATTCCAGTTGCCAAACACCTCCTGATTGCCGCAGACGGCCAGACGGATGTCGGGCTTGGTGGGCAGGTAGGCCTTGATGACGATGCCTTGCGCAGGTGTGGGTAATCCCAAGTTGCGCTTGTTGTGTGCCGTCCATGCCTCGGTGAAGGCCGATGAATAGAGGTAGCTGTTTTCCGGCAGGTCTTTCCAGCTGTCCATGAGCGTATAGACCTTGCCTTTCAGGTTATGCGCATGCAAGACGCGTGGGAAGGCATGCCATTCCTCGCGCACGATTTCCTTGCCCCGCCCAATCAGGTAGTGATACTTGATGAGCTTGGTAGAACTCACTTTCACTTCAAACTCGGCAGACCATCGGATGCCGTCGGTGGTTGTGAGAGCCACCGCCTGCTCAACGTCGCCATTTCCCAGTTCGGGCATATTGCCCACCACTCTTACTTCCTCGCCCCAATGGGTGCGATACTCGATATTAAATTTAAGAATCATAAAAAACAATAGCTACAATTGATTATGCAATTATAATCAAAATTTTGCATAATCTTGCAGCTATTGCGAATATATTTTACTAAAATGCGTAAAAAAAGCGAAAAAGTGGAGTTTAACCGCATCTGGAAGCCCCACAAGTGGTGCAAATGAGGCATCCTTCCTGATAGATGAGCGTTTCGTTGCCGCAGTTTGGACACACTTGACCCTTGGCCACGGTGCCGTCGGCGATGTACTTCTTCAGGGCTCTTTCCACACCGTTCTTCCAGGTGTTGATGCTCTCGCTGTCGAGCTCCAGCTGACCTACCAGGCGGATGACGCGGTCGATAGGCATGCGGTAGCGCAGCACGCTGGAGATGAGCTTGGCGTAGTTCCAGTACTCCTTGTTGAACTTTTCGGAGAGGCCTTCGATGGTTACCTTATAGCCTCGCTTGTTCTCGAACTGGAAGTCGTAGCGCTTGTTGCCGTTGTCATCTACATTCTTGATGATGTGTCCGCGCGAGATGGTCTTGGGCAGCATGATGCCCTCGTCGTCGTCCAGCACACCGGTGAAGATCTCGTAGGGATAGCCGTCGAGCAGGCCCACGAATGCCACCCATTTCTCCTTGTTGTTCTGGAAGCGCACCACATCGGCCTCGAGTATCTTGGGGCGTACCTCCACCACAGCAGGCTGCAGGCAGGGCTGCGGCTCTTTCTTCTCTTCCTTCTTCTCTTTCTTGGTGGAGAGCAGCACGCCGGCACGCGAGCCATCGCGATAGACGGTGCAGCCCTTGCATCCCGAGCGCCATGCCTCTACGTAGAGGCGGTTCACCAGGGCTTCGTCCACATTGTTGGGCAGGTTGATGGTGACGCTGATGCTATGATCGACCCACTGCTGGATGCTGCCCTGCATCTTCACCTTCATTAGCCAGTCAACATCATTGGAGGTGGCTTTGTAATAGGGTGACTTCTCCACCAGGGCATCGAGCTCCTCTTGCGTGTAGCGCTTGCTGAGGTCGTAGCCGTTCACCTGCATCCAGGTCTTGAACTTGGGGTGGAACACGATGTATTCCTCGAAGGCGTCGCCCGACTCATCGACGAAATCGACATGCACGTTGGTGTCGTTGGCGTTCACCTTGCGGCGGCGCTTATAGACGGGCATGAACACGGGCTCGATGCCAGAGGATGTCTGCGTCATGAGACTGGTGGTGCCTGTGGGGGCGATGGTGAGGCAGGCGATGTTGCGGCGGCCATAAAGCTTCATGTCGGCATAGAGGGCTGGGTCGGCTGCCGCCAGTCGCTTCACAAACGGGTTGTTCTCCTCGCGCTTGTAGTCGTAGATCTCGAAGGCTCCGCGTTCCTTGGCCATCTCGACCGATGAGCGGTAGGCACTCAGGGCGAGTGTCTTGTGCACCTCTACGGAGAAGTTGGTGGCTTCCTCGGTGCCGTAGCGCAAGCCCAAGGCGGCAATCATGTCGCCCTCGGCGGTGATGCCCACGCCTGTGCGTCGGCCCATGCCACTCTTCTTGTAGATCTTTTTCCACAGCTCCCATTCGGTGTGCTTCACCTCGTCGTCCTCGGGGTCGGTCTTCACCTTTTCCAAGATGAGCTCGATCTTCTCCAACTCGAGGTCGATGATGTCGTCCATGATGCGCTGTGCCAGCTGCACATGCTGCTTGAACAGGTCGAAGTCGAAATACGCATCCGGGGTGAATGGGTTCACCACATACGAATAGAGGTTGATGGCCAGCAGGCGGCAGGAGTCGTAGGGGCACAATGGAATCTCGCCACAGGGGTTGGTGGCGATGGTGCGGAAACCCAGGTCGGCATAGCAGTCGGGGATGGATTCGCGCAGGATGGTGTCCCAGAACAGCACGCCGGGCTCTGCCGACTTCCACGCATTGTGTACGATTTTTTTCCACAGTTCGCTTGCATTGATTTCCTTCTTCACCTTCGGGTCGTTGCTGTCAACGGGATATTGCTGGGTGTAGGGCTTGCCATCGATGGCTGCCTGCATGAAGGCATCGTCGATCTTCACCGACACGTTGGCACCCGTCACCTTGCCCTCGGTCATCTTGGCGTCGATGAATGCTTCGGCATCGGGGTGCTTGATGGCTACGGTGAGCATCAGGGCACCACGGCGACCGTCCTGCGCCACCTCGCGGGTGGAGTTGGAGTAGCGTTCCATGAAAGGCACCAAGCCTGTTGAGGTGAGGGCGGAGTTCTTCACGGGTGAGCCCTTGGGACGGATGTGCGAGAGGTCGTGGCCCACGCCACCGCGGCGTTTCATGAGTTGCACCTGCTCTTCGTCAATCTTGAAGATGGCACCGTAGGAGTCGGCTTCGCCATCGATGACCACCACGAAACAGTTCGACAGCGAGGCAATCTGGAAGTCGTTGCCGATGCCCGTCATGGGGCTGCCTTGCGGCACGATGTATTTGAAATGGTCCATGAGGTCGTGCAGTTGCTGCGCACTCAAGGGATTGGGGTATTTCGACTCCACGCGAGCCAGTTCGTTGGCGATGCGCCAGTGCATATCATCGGGCGATTGCTCGTAGATTTTTCCGTATGAATCTTTCACGGCATACTTGTTCACCCATACGCGGGCGGCAAGTTCGTCTCCTTCGAAGTATTTCAACGACGCTTCGAATGCTTGATCGTAGGTATAAGTGTTTTTCTCCACGTTATAAAATATGTGTTACTTGTTTTTCAATGCGATGCGGATTTCCTCCAGCTCCTCGTGCAGCTTCTTGTCCACCTCTTCCTGCTCCTTGATGGTCTTGCAGGCATGCAGCACGGTGGCATGGTCGCGGTTGCCGATGAGCTTGCCGATGCGGGCGGTGGAGAAATCGGTGTAGTCCTTCGCCAGGAACATGGCGATCTGACGTGCCAACACCACCTCGTGCTTGCGCGACTTGGTTTGGATGACGCTGGTTTCCAGTCCGAAATGCTGGCAAACGACTTCGATGATATCGTAGATGGTGAGCTCTTTCTCCTCGGTGCAGGTGAACTTCTGCACAATTAGGCGCGCCAGCTCTAAGTCGATTTCCTTATTGAATATGGTGGCTTGTGCCATCATGGAGATGGCGATGCCCTCGAGGTCTCTCACACTGCCTGTGGCATGTTCGGCCACATACTCGATGACTTGCTCGGGGAATTTCCAACCGTCGCGCTGCACCTTGCTGCGGAAGATGTCTTTGCGGAGGTCGAAGGAAGGTGATTCCAGCTCGGCCACCATTCCCCACTTGAAGCGGGTGATGAGGCGGTCTTCCAGTCCTTGCAGCAGCATGGGGGCACGGTCGGCCGTCATCACCAGCTGCTTGCCGTTCTGGTGCAGTTGGTTGAATATATAGAAAAATGTGTTTTGTGTCTTGGTGTTTCCGGCAAACTCCTGGATATCGTCGATGATCAGCACATCGATGGTCTGATAGAAGTTGATGAAATCGTTCAGGGTGTTGTTCCTCACCGAGTCGGTGTATTGCACCTTGAACAGATGGGCTGAAACGTAGAGCACGCGTGCCGATGGGTTCAGCTGCTTTACCCTCAGACCGATGGCATTGGCCAGATGGGTCTTGCCCACACCAGAGGCTCCATATATAAAATAGGGGTTGAAGGTCTTGCCCGGATCTCTTGCCACTGCTTCGGCCACACTGCGTGCCAGCTTGTTGCTCATGCCCTCGATGAAGGTCTCGAAGTTGCACAAGGGATTCAAATGCGGATCCAGGTCGTTGGATGGCATCTGAGGCAGGTCTTTCTTGACAACCGCCTTGACTTGCTTCGGCAGAATGGTGCGTTGGGTGGACTGGTATTCAACGGTGGCGTGCTCGTCTTGCACCACCATCACCTGGTATTCCAGGTTGGTGCCCTCGCCGAAATAGCGGTACAGCACCTTCCGCATCAGGTCGAGGAACCGTTCTTCCAGGAATTCGTAGAAGTACTGGCTCGGCACGCTGATGTGCAAGGTATTGTTTTCGTAGCCCAACGGTACGATGGGGGCAAACCACGTCTGGAATATCTGTTCGCTGACATTATCCCTGATGGCTTGCGCGCATTTTGACCACTGAGCGGCAAAATCAATCGGCTGTATGTTCTGTTCACCTTTTGTCATCATTCGCTTCTTTTGCGAGTACAAAGTTGGGAATCTTTTTTGAAATAAACAAATGCCTTTTTTTCTTGCAAAATTGGAAGATATTACAAGTTGCTGTAATTCAATGAAAAATAGGAAATGGTTGCAAACCTTACCCATTTCTATGATTTGCATTTTTCCAACACTCTGTGAATGTGCTGCTTATAAAGCATGTTGGGAATAACGGCTCGTTTTGAGCGTGTATTCCCAACACTTTTCCTTAATGCCTGTAATATGAGAGTTTCCGCACTATTCCATCATAAAGATTCTTCAATTTATTATTTAGACAAAATCTAAATTATGGATTTTGCGGCTTATCTTTTTTTCCGAAAACCGAGAAGTGGACATAGCGTTTTGGGTGGTTCTGGAAGTCTTCCAAGAGGCTGGCAGCATTGGCGGCGGTCTGGCTCAGATTGTTATACAGCGAGGGGTCGTTCAGAAGCAATCCCACGGTGTTGTCCTTGCGCTCCAGGCGTGCGGTGATCTGCTGCACATTGGCCAGCGTTTCGTCCACTTTGCTCATGGTAGCGGCATAGTCGATTTCGCTGAGCTTGCCACTCACGGTCACGAAATTGTCGCTGATCTGGTTCAGCTTGCCGGTGAGCTGGGGGATGTCGTCGCGCATCATGCGCTCCAGCTGGCGGCTGTTGTTGTTGAGGCTGGCCGTCAGGCTCTCGATGTTGTGCAGGGTGGCAGGAATGGCTGGATCGGCCAAGAGGCTGTTCAGCGAGGCCATGATGGAGTCGAGCTTCGGCAGCATCTTCTCTAAGGTGGGGATCATGGCGGCTGCCTTGCCCAAGGCTCCGGCATTCACGCTACCGTTGATGGTATCGCCGGCATTGAGGCGCTCTCTGGGGTTGTTGGCCAGCAGCAGGTTCAGCTTCACGGCTCCGAGGAGGTCGGACTGCAGCTCGGCGGTGGAACCCTTGGGGATGCGCAGGGATGGCTCCACATCGATTTCTGCCACCACATTGCCCGGATGTGCGTAATCGTATTCCAAGTCGCTCACAATGCCCACCTTGAAGCCGTCGGCAAACACGGGACTCGATTTCGACAGTCCGTTGATGTCTTCAAACTGTACGTAGAAGACGCTGTTCGACTTGAAGAGGCTCACGCCTTTCAGGTAGTTGATACCATATATTAATAAGAACAGGGCGATGACGCCTGCAATGCCAATCTTTACTTCTTTGTTGAAACCTTTCATTTTCCAGTATAATCGTTTTATTTGTTCTTGTTCCGTTTAAATTCATTGATGGCCTCGTTCACGTTCACTTTCTTGTCTTGCTTGAAGGCGATGATGAAAGCGTCCTTGAACTTGGCGGTAACTCCCTTCAGCTTGCTCCGCACGGCGTTGTAGTCGGTCGAAGCGCCATAGGTATATTTGTAGGTGTTATTCTCCACGTAATAGTCCACCGGCGAGAGCCCTTTCAGTCGCTTGTCGTTGTCCTTCAGCTTGGTGGTCGATAGCAGGAACTGAATCTTGAATACAGGGGCATCGCTGGGGGCGGTGGATGCTGCGGCAGGTTTCGCCTGCTCCTTGGTGGCAGGCTTTTCTGGCTGCTTCGTTGCCGGCTTCTCTGGCTCCTTGGCGGCGGGCTTGGTGGCCTGTTGCGCTTGCGTAGGCTTCACATCGGCCATGGGCTTCACTTCCTCGCTGTCATCGGTCACCACAGGAGTGTTGGCTGCATTCTGCTCGCGGGCCTGTTGCTCGGTCTTGTAAGCCAGGAAAGCGTTGAAGATGCTCTTCGCCATCGACGAGCTGCCCTCGGCGCTGTTCAGGTATTGCTCCTCGGCTGGGGTGGAGATGAAGCCCAACTCCACCAGCACGCTGGGCATGGAGGTGTCTCTCAACACCAGGAACCCAGCCTGATGTACCCCGCTGTCCACTCGCTTGCTGTTGCTCTTGAACTGTTGCTGAATCTGCGAGGCGAAGTGCACGCTCTGCGACATGAACTGGTCTTGCATGAATTCGAAGATGATGTACGACTCGGCCGAGTTGGGGTCGAAGCCGGCATAGTGCGTCTTATAGTCGTCCTCATACAGAATCACCGCATTCTCCCGCTTGGCCACCTCGAGGTTGGCATCACTTCGCGCCAAACCCAGCGTCCAGGTGGAGGCTCCACGAGCCGTGCGGTTATTGGCCAGCGCGTTGGTGTGGATGGAGATGAAGAGGTCGGCTTTCGCCTCGTTGGCTATCTCGGCACGGCGGTTCAGGTTGACAAACACATCGGTCTTGCGGGTATAGATCACCTTCACGTCGTTGCACTGACTTTCGATAAGCTTGCCCAACTTCAGCGCTACTGACAGGTTGATGTTCTTCTCTTTCGAGGTCTTGCCGATGGCACCCGTGTCGTTTCCACCATGCCCCGCATCAATCACCAACACGAAGTCGCGCGCTGAAGCCGTGAGCACCATGCACCACAGCAGCGTTGCCAATCCTAATATGTGTTTAAAATAGGCCATATCTTCAAATTCTGTGCAAATTTAATTCAAAATATCTGAAAACTTACCTGTTTGCATGGGTTTTAAGCGTAACATTTGTAATTTTGCACAAAAAATAAGAGAATATGGACAAAAATTCGTTTCCTTACGACATTATATATAAGTATTACCCTGAAGAAAACCAGCTGAGGAATATCCTGCTCACGCATAGCGAGCTGGTGGCTCGAAAGGCCTTGCAGGTGGCCGACAAGCATCCTGAATTGGCGTTAGACCGCCAGTTCTTGGAGGAAGCTTCCCTGCTGCACGACATCGGCATCTTCCTCTGCGACGCCCCATCCATTCAATGTTTCGGCACCCATCCCTACATCTGTCACGGCTACTTAGGTGCCGAGCTGATGCGCCAAGAGGGACTTGAGCGTCATGCCCTGGTGTGCGAACGGCATACGGGAGCTGGCTTGACCCTGACACAGATTGAAGCCCAGAACCTGCCTGTGCCCCATCGCGACATGCTGCCCGTGACGCTGGAGGAACAGGTGATCTGCTTTGCCGACAAGTTCTTTTCCAAGACTCGCTTGGCGGAAGAAAAGACCGTCGAGCAGGCTCGCAGAAGCTTGCAGAAGTTTGGCGAAGAGGGGGTGGAGCGTTTCAATCGCTGGTGTGAGATATTCCTTTAAGAACTAAAAAACCGTTAAATCTGCGAGAATTATTCAATTTATTACTAATTTTGTAGGTTTATTGACTGATAGTAGTCAGTCGGATTATAAGGTAAATTGTTGAGAAATAGAGTCATCATAGGGATTTTAGCGTTGCTGACACTCGTTTTCTGTTCGTTGGATGCGAGTGCCCAGAGGCGTCGTAACACCAGGGTTTCCCCATTGACGAATGGAGAGACGGCTGCCGTGTTGCCTCCCGACTCGTTGGCTACCGATTCGCTGGCACTCGATTCCCTGTCCACCAACACCGCGGCCTTGGATTCTGTGCCGAAGCGTCAGGAAACCATCACAGCTCCCGTGGATTTCGAGGCTTCCGACTCCATCGTGTTCACCCAAAACGGCTTTGCCCACCTGTATGGCGAGAGCAAGGTGACCTACGAGCAGATCAACCTGGCTGCCGATGTGATTTCGATGAACATCGACAGTACTACGGTCTATGCCTACGGACGCGAGGATTCCTTGGGTACCGTGAAAGGTACGCCTGTGTTTACGGAGGGCGATACTCCCTACGAAACCAAGGAGATACGCTATAACTTCAACAGCAAGCGAGGCATCATCAGCAACATCGTGACCCAGCAGGGTGAGGGCTATGTGATTGGCAACAACGCCAAGAAGGGTGCCAACGATGAGATTTACCTCAAGCAGGGCATCTATACCACTTGCGACAACCACGAACATCCGCACTTCTACATGCAGATGACCTACGCCAAGGTGCGACCCAAGAAGAATGTGGTGACGGGACCAGCCTACTTAGTGGTGGAAGATGTGCCGCTACCCATTGCGGTACCTTTCTTCTTCTTCCCGTTCAACAGCACCTATTCGTCTGGTATCCTGATGCCTACCTATATGGATGACTCGAACCGAGGCTTCGGCTTGACCAATGGTGGCTACTACTTCGCCATCAGCGACAAGATGGACCTGGCGCTTCGAGGCGATATCTTCACCAAAGGCTCGTGGAGGGTGGATGCCACCACCAATTACGTGAAGCGATACAAGTATTCGGGTAACTTCCAGGCTAACTATCAGGTGACGAAGATGGGCGACAAGGGTTTGCCCGACTATTCCGAGACGAAGGACTTCAAGATTGTGTGGTCGCATCGCCAGGATGCCAAAGCCAATCCAAACACCACGTTTACGGCCAGTGTGAACTTCTCGACCAGTAGCTATGAGAAGACCAACATCGGCAACCTGTATAACGCGCAGGCGATGGCGCAGAACACCAAAACGTCAAGTGTGAGCTATTCGCGCAACTTCCCCGACCAGAAGCTGAACATCTCGCTTTCTACCAACATCGCGCAGACCACACGAGACTCATCGATCTCTATCACTCTGCCTGATTTGAACATCGCCCTTTCCACCATCTTCCCCTTCAAGCGTAAGGTGGCTGTGGGCAACGAGCGTTGGTATGAGAAGATCTCCCTGCGCTACAGCGGACGATTCTCTGCCAGCATCAACACCAAGGACGACCTGATTTTCAAGAAGAACTACATCAAGGATTGGCGAAATGGCATGAAGCACGAGATTCCTGTGAGTGCCACTTTCCAGGTGCTGAAGTATTTCAACGTTACGCCATCGTTCAACTATACCGAGCGTTGGTACAGCCAGAAAATCAAGAAAGACTGGGATCCTGTGAATCAGCAGGTGGTGAATACCGACACCATCTATGGTTTCCATCGTGTGTATGACTATAGTGGAAGCTTGAGCGTGAACACCAAGATCTATGGCATGTATCAGCCTTTGTTCATGAAGAGCAAGCAGATACAGATTCGCCACATCATCACTCCTGAGGTATCGGTCAG
The DNA here is from genome assembly GCA_902783615.1 of uncultured Bacteroidales bacterium. Lineage (GTDB taxonomy): Bacteria > Bacteroidota > Bacteroidia > Bacteroidales > Bacteroidaceae > Bacteroides. Next base: position 13,425 of record CACZRQ010000169.1, read on the forward strand.
CGCCACCCCCGATTTCGGCTCGCCAAGCTATGGGTATTATAACAGCTATGTGCGTCGCGACTTGAATGGCACGCCCCGCGATACGGTGGTTTACAACATGTATGAGGGCTCGCTGTTCGGTGTGCCCAGTCAGGGAAAGAGTGGCGTGGTGAACTTCCGACTGAGCAACAACATGGAGATGAAGTATCGCGACAAGAACGACTCGATCCATAAGGTGAGTCTGATAGACGAGTTGGGCTTTGGCATCTCCTACAACTTTGCCGCCGAGCGGAAGCCGTGGAGTAATCTCTCGATGAACCTGCGTCTGAAGCTCACGAAGAGCTATACGTTCAGTATGAGTACATCGTTTGCCACCTATGCTTATGAGTTCGACAAGAACGGCAACGTGGTTGAGGGCGATCGAACGGAGTGGTCGTATGGACGCTTCGGACGATTCCAGGGGTATGGCACTTCGTTCAACTATACGCTCAACAACGATACATTCAAGAAGCTGTTCAGCAAGAAGGAGAAGGGTAAGGACGAGAAGAAGGAGGGTGATAACAATCCGCCGCCCGAAGGAGGTGATTCGTCCGATGCTGATGCTGGGCAGCCCCAGCCAAAGCGTAAGGTTCAGGCGGCTACCGACGATGAGGGCTATCAGAAAGCCAACATCCAGTGGTCGGTCAACCTCAGCACGGGTTTCAATATCCGCGAGGACCGCACCAAGCCCATCAACAAGCGCACCATGCGATATCCGTATAAGATTAGCTTGAATGCATTGAATATCAATGGCAACCTGAAGCTCACCAACAAGTGGGTCATCAACTTCAATACGGGCTATGATTTCGAGACGAAGCAGGTGGTGCAAACGTCGTTCAACCTGAGTCGCGACCTCCATTGCTTCACCATGACGGCCGCCATCTCTCCTTTCGGACAGTATAAGTATTACAACTTTACCATCCGAGCCACTGCCAGCATCCTCCAAGACCTCAAGTGGGATCAGCGCAGCAACACCCAAAGCAATATTCAGTGGTACTAATAGGTTATTAGTGGCAGGTTTGTTGATATACGACGCTGAAAGCGTCGCCGCATAATAGCCGCGGGTTCGAAGAACCTGCGGTTTGCATTTCAGCGTCAAAAATTATATGCACCTTGTTTTACCAATCAATCCTCCCCAAACCATGCTGCTGTAGATAGCTGTTTGCCAAACTGAAATGGTGATTGCCAAAGAAACCCCTGTAGGCAGAGAGGGGCGATGGATGCGCAGAGGTGAGCACCAGATGCTTCTGCCGATTGATGAAAGCCCCCTTCTTCTGGGCATAGCTGCCCCACAGAATAAACACCACATGCTCCTTCTCGGCATCCACGATGCGGATAACGGCATCGGTAAAAGCTTCCCAACCCTTATTCTGATGCGAGCCCGCCTGATGCTCACGCACCGTCAGCGTGGCGTTGAGCAACAACACCCCCTGCTGAGCCCAGCGAGTCAGGTTGCCACTGGAGGGGATGGGTGCCCCCGTATCGTCGTGTATCTCCTTGAAAATGTTCACCAACGAGGGCGGAAACTGCACCCCATCGTTCACCGAGAAGCACAACCCATGTGCCTGTCCTGGCTCATGATAGGGGTCTTGCCCAATCAGCACCACCTTCACCTTGTCGAAAGGACATAGGTTGAAGGCATTGAAAATCAGCTTGCCCGGAGGGTAAACGCGATATTGCTGGTATTCCGAGCGCACAAAATCAGTGAGCTGCTCGAAATATGGCTTGTCGAACTCCGTCTGCAGCCTCACCTTCCAACTATCTTCAATCTGTACGTTCATACCATATATATAATAGGGGGGGGCGATGGCGATCAACCCTTCCCCGTTGTTTGAATTGTCAGTATCTGGGTGCGAAGATATAAAAAATGCTTCACATTATTCCACATTCCCTCGAAAAAAAAGTGGGAGGCGTTGATATATCGGAATTATTGTGTAACTTTGCACTTTCAATGTGCCAAAGCCTCGAAAAGGCTGATTCATGAAGGAACATTTAACAAGAAAACAATAAAGATAGTTATAATATGGATAAAAAGAATTTCTTCTGCACCGCCGGAATGGCAATGGCTACCATACTGTTGTCCGCAACCATGATGGCAGGCTTCATCGCTGGGCATAGATGAATTCACCGTCAAGTGGTACCCCAGTGATAAGAAGTTGAAGGAAAAGCTGAAGGATAATCCAATCACATTTACTTACAAGGTAGA
>CACZRQ010000170.1 GCA_902783615.1 uncultured Bacteroidales bacterium
CTGAAAGAAATTGATGCTAAGTAATTACATACTCCCTCCCCTCCCCAAAGGGGAGGTACTCCCCCTTGCTAAGGGGGAGAGTTTGTTAAAAAAAGATGAAGGTTGCTAGGGAAAGCAACCTTCACTTGTAACTTTACGCTTTTCACAAAGAATAAAGACCATAATATTTACCTAGTCTGTCATACACTTTTCTTAACTTATGAAGCAATCAAAAACTTGATTGACGAACCTTTTCACAAAGGCGGCATACCATTTCTGATATGACATTGCAAATATAGGGTTATTTTTTTATTCCTGCAATAATCCGTGTAAAAAAAAACAATCATTTAACGAATTTTAATGTAAAAAGTACACTCATTTTGCCAAAAGCAGGAAATAATTCTTCTTTCCACGCTGCACAAGCAGGTATTTTCCGTTCAGCAGGTCGGCTTCAGTCACCATCTGGTCGAATGCAGCCAGCTTTTCCTTGTTCATGGAAACTCCACCACCCTGCACCATCTTGCGCATCTCACCCTTCGATGGGAACACCTTGGTATACTCGGCAAACAAATCCACAGCCTTCACACCCTCGGTAAACAAGCTGCGCTCCACCTCGAACTGAGGCACGCCCTCGAATACAGCCAACAGCGTTTCCTCATCCAGCTTCAGCAAAGCATCGTGGGTGTTGTTGCCAAACAGAATGCCCGAGGCCTCAACGGCAGCATTGTAATCCTCCTCAGAGTGCACCATGATGGTCACCTCTTTTGCCAATCGTTTCTGCAGGATGCGACGGCCTGGGTCTTGCTGATGCTCAGCCACCAGTGCATCGATGGTTTCCTTGTCGAGGCTGGTGAATATCTTGATGTATTTCTCAGCGTCATCATCGCTCACATTCAGCCAGAACTGATAGAACTTATAAGGAGTGGTACGCTTGGGATCGAGCCAGATGTTGCCACTTTCGGTCTTGCCGAACTTCTTGCCATCTGCCTTCGTAATCAGCGGACAAGTAAGTGCAAAAGCCTCGTTCTCAATGCCTAAGGTGCGGCGAATCAGCTCGGTACCTGTGGTGATGTTACCCCACTGGTCATTGCCACCCAACTGCAGCTTGCAATGCTTGGTCTGATACAGATACAGGAAGTCGTAACCCTGCAGCAGCTGATAGGTAAACTCAGTGAACGACAAGCCGTCGCGAGCCTCACCATTCAGTCGTTTCTGAACAGAATCCTTTGCCATCATGTAATTCACGGTGATGTGCTTACCCACCTCACGAGCGAAATCCAGGAAAGTGAAATCTTTCATCCAGTCGTAGTTGTTCACCATTTCAGCAGCATTGGGCTCCTGACTCTCAAAGTCCAGAAACTTAGCCACCTGCTTCTTGATGCACTCCTGGTTGTGATACAGCGTCTCGGCATCCAGCAGGTTTCTCTCCTGACTTTTGCCCGATGGGTCGCCAATCATACCTGTTGCACCACCCACCAAGATGATGGGCTTGTGTCCGCAACGCTGGAAGTGTCTGAGCATCATAATGCCACACAGATGGCCGATATGCAATGAATCGGCTGTTGGGTCAGTACCCAAGTAAGCCGTTACCATTTCTTTCTGAAGCAACTCTTCAGTACCTGGCATGATCTGCGCCAACATACCACGCCATTTCAATTCTTCAACAAAGTTTTTTTTCATCAGATGATATATGTTATTTCATTATTGACCGCAAAATTACTACTTAAATCTGAAGAAACCATCTTATCTATTGAAAAAGATGCGATTGATATTGTTTTTCACCTGTTTCTCCAGCTTTTCCACATTCATTTCCAAATCCTCCGCCACCTTATTATAAATATCGTGTATGCTACAGGTAGCCTCATCGGTTTCCAGAAACAGACGGTCGAGAGGCGTGACACGCAGCGCTTCCACATTGTATTTCTCGCCAAACGAGAGATACAAGCCTGCATTCAGCAGTTGCTTCGCCGATTCAGGTTTTCCCCTGAAACCGTGGATAATCCAAGGTACCCTGGGTTTCATCTCCTTCATGGCATCAAAAAGCCAATCCATCGACTTGACCATGTGGATGATAAGGGGTTTCTGGCAAGTGTTTGCCAAAAAGGAATGCAACTGGAAATTCACCTTCTGGGCGCGATAGTCAACGTCTGTTGTCCTATCGAAACCAGTTTCACCAATGGCAAGCACCTGAGATTGACCAACCATCTTGTTCATCATTACAAACTCTTCCATATTACCCTCCTTCAAATAGCAAGGATGCAGTCCGGTGGAATACCAGCGTCCCGGTTCAATCACCAGTTCGCTGGGTTGTTTACTGATAATCGCCTCTCCAGGTCCTCCATCTGTATGATGGGTGTGAATGTCTAACAATTCTAAGCTCATGGTACAGGATCATAACCAGAGCCACCCCAAGGATGGCATCGCAAAATTCGTTTAATCGCTAAATAAAGTCCCTTAAACGGGCCGTGTTTCTGAATGGCCTCCACTGCATACTGCGAGCAAGTGGGAGTAAAACGGCACGATGGACCCAACATTGGCGAAATAAAGCGCTGGTAGAAGAAGATGGGCATCAGCAATATGTTACTCAGCAACTTCCTCATGCACTTCTGGTTTTCCCGTTGTCAGTTTCTCCACCATCTTTTCCAAGGCAATCCTCATGCGTTTCTGGATGAAACCAGTGGGCAGCAACTCATCGGTGAGATAGATAAACGCCACCGCCATCTTCACATCTTGTTGTGCCAAAGCCAACAGGAAGGGTTCTTTCTGCAGACGGTAGGCCTCGCGAATCTGGCGCTTCACACGATTGCGATCCACAGCATGTTTGAAATATCGTTTGGAAACAGAAATAAGTACAGAAGCCTGAGACATCAGCTCAGGCTCCGTAAGGCATACCACACGAAGCGGGAAGACGGTGAACGAACGGGCTTCAGCCCCTCCTGCAAACATCTTCCCAATCACCTTTTTCCGGTCAAGCCTTTCGGCTTTCTTCAGTGTGTTGGGCATACATATTCAGTGTTTAGGAGTGTTCCTTCAAAAAATTCTCCAAGGCCGCCGTCATCGAGGGTGCCTCGACAGTAGGTGCTTGGAAATCAAGTCGTAGTCCCGCATCCTTTACAGCTTGCGCCGTAGTCAGACCCAGTGTGCCAATCTTCACATCACCCTGCTTGAAGTTAGGGTCGTTGGTCAACAGCGACGTCACACCAGCAGGACTGAAGAAAATGAATCCATCATACTGTGCAATCTCTTCGGGGGTAAATACATTACTTACGGTTCGATACATCACTCCTTCGGTGTGCTGAATGTTCTTGGCATCAAGCATATTCTTGATGTCATCATTATGTACATCCGACATTGGGATGAAATATTTCTCCGCTTTATGCTTAACAATCAGTGGGAGCAAATCTTCAAACTTGCCGGTAGCGCCATAGAACACTTTACGCTTACGATATTGCACATACTTCTGGATATAGAGCGCAATCTTCTCTGCCACACAGAAATACTTCATGGTTTCTGGAATCGACACACGCAAATCCTCACACAAGTGGAAAAAATGGTCGATGCCATGACGAGAAGTGAAGATGATAGCCGTATGGTCCAAAATGTTTATCTTCTGTGCACGAAACTCGCGAGCAGATAATCTTTCCACCTTGATAAACGGTTTGAATTCAATCTCTATACCATATTTTGCCGCAATATCGAAATAAGGTGACTTATCGGTAGCAGGCTTGGGTTGAGAAACTAATAACTTCTTCATTTCCAAAGCATCAAAACTAATAATTTAATAATAAATACCTATTCAACTGCTCTATCCCCAAAACCATAAGAATCATAGGGAAAATTTCGAGCGCACAAAGGTACAAAATTAATAGCAAACTGCCATAAAAATTAGCATAAAAAAGTTTTTTGAGCCAATAAAACAGCAGAACACCAGGGAAAAACAGTACCAAAAACAGTATAAGAATCAGTAATCCTATGGGTAAACTGAAGTAAACGGCCAGCAAGGTAAGAGGGAACATCAGCAGGCTTATCAAGCAGGCGGAATTCAACCAACCTTCTACTCCCCACTTCACTTCCTCGGGCTCGAAAAACAGCCAACCCACAAACTGATAAAACCACCTGCAGAAACAGAGGTAGAGGGCTCCAATCACAATGTAGGCTATCAACAGCACTGCCGTTGGAATGGGCAACATGGGCAAGTCAGGATGTACCCGCGTGGCCATTGCCCAAGCAAAGGCACCTATGATCAGTGCCGCATGAGTCATCATCAGGGGTTGAACGCCACCAGGAGTCTCTTTGCCCGTCTTGTCGTTCTGGCGATAAGCAAACAGTGGCATCTGCTCAATCCTGCGAAGCAACGGATGACCTATCACCACCGCCGTCAGCACCAACAGCATGGCGCAAAGAAACAGGGTGATTGTCAGGGCATCGTCGGTACGCAGTTGATATGGAAGCAGTTGGCCTGTCATAATGCAGCTTTCTCAATCACATCTTCTGTCCAATAAGGTTCCGAGAAGATGGTCTCCACAGCCTCCTCAGGGGTATTCACCATCTTCCATACATAACGGAATTTCTCACCCTGGAAGCGCTCGGATACCGATTTCTCCAGCAACTCGGCCAGAGGCTGATAGTAGTCGCGGGTGTTCATCACCACCACGGGCTTCAAATACAAGCCCAGCTTCTTCAGTGCCACAATGTCCATCAGCTCGTCGAAGGTACCCACACCGCCTGGCAAGGCAATGGAGGCATCCGAAATCTCTGCCATGATGCGCTTGCGTTCGGCCATGGTCTCCACTTCAATCACCTCATCTAGACCAGGTCTGAGCCAGCCTTTCTCCACCATGAAGCGGGGAATCACGCCAATAGCCTTGCCACCCTGGGCTTTCACGGCATCACAGATGGCGCCCATCAATCCTACAGCACCACCGCCATACACCAACGTCACTCCGTTCTTTGCCAAGAGTGCGCCCAGCTTTGCGGCAGCTTCAAAATAGGCCTGATCTACTTGGCTACTTGAAGCGCAATAAACACTCACCGTCTTGATATCGTTAAACTTAATACAATTGACCGTTGAAAACAGATCATTGACCATTATCTTTCTCCTTTTATATAATTAAATAGATTCTCATTGAACTTCTCATTCATTCGTGCATCGGGAACATAGCAGCAATGCGTCAGCATCTTGGGCTCCTCACCACAGATATCGATGCCCAGCACCTGACCTTGCATCACATACTCCAGCAAGGCTGTCAACTGCTTCCAAGTCATGCTTCCCTGATCCCAGTTGGTGGTGCACTCATTGACAGACATCACATCCTTGTCGATCGAGACATACACAGGTCCTTTAACATCTATCCGTTGCACAATCTCCTGAATCGGCTGCCGCCTCAACTCGCTCTCGCTAATCACCTCCACCTTGTCTGGAAATCCTGCTGTCTCGCCTAACAGTTTATCATCCACACCAATCAGCCACACCTTTTCAACAGATGGATTCTGCTGTAGGACAGACCTCACCCAACAGCCGCACGACAGCAATTCGCCAAACATAGGTGGCTGCATGTCAGGATGATGATCCAACACAACCAGCGTAAATGGTTCTTCAATGCGGTCAGTCCACAACTTCGACACATAATGGTAGTCGCCCGAGTCAATCCAATGCACAGCCTGCAAGGGCAATCCTTCCATCAGCTTCTTCA
>CACZRQ010000171.1 GCA_902783615.1 uncultured Bacteroidales bacterium
CAGCTTAAACACATACCTTTCCCGTTTTGCCGCATCATTGGCATAGTAGGGACGGATGTTGCGCAGGAAATGCACATATATCAAATCATTTCGCAAAGGGGAGTTGGGGTTGTCCAGGTAATGATCTATCAATCCGCTGAAACGTTGCTTGCTCCAACGGGATGCAAAAGCCTTCTCGTAGAACGCCTTGGTGGCAGCATCAGCAATCTCGTCGTTGCCATAGCCCAGCAGGTTCAGGAAGTCGGCAAAGCCCTGCTCGCCTAAGTCCTTGTTTACTTGGGTGGTATCGCTGAACTGATAGTTGTCCCAATAATGGCTTAGCAGATAGGTTAGCCTGGCCTCTGGCAATGCTATCGATTCTGGAATCTGAGGCAAAGGGAAATCAGTTTGTGCCATCAGGCCGATGGCACAAACCAAACCAACTATCAGTGCTTTCAATCTTTTCATGCTGATTATAAGCTTCTTCTCACAATAACTTTACTTCTTAAATAATCTCTTTGCAAAATCACGGAAGGCACGACGCCAGGTGAGCCATTCGTGAGCAGTACCCTCTGATACATAGGTCACGCAATTGATGCCTTGTTTCTGAAGCGCTTCACAACTGGCAGGGAAGCCGAAGTTACCCTCTTCGGTGCCCCAGCTGATGTGTAGCAGGCGAACCTGTTTGTTGAATGCAGCAGGGTCGGCCAAAGCGCCACCATAAACAGTCTTGACATTCTCGTCATTCACACGGAACAAGCCACTCAGCAATCCCATCCATGCAAACTTATCCAAGTTTTTGTTCTCCAAAACCGTCAAGGTGGTTTGCATGCCACCACGAGAGAGACCTGCCATTGCACGGTTATCCCTGTTAGGAATGGTACGGAAGGTCTTGTCGATGAAAGGCACCAGGTCGTTTACATAGATATCGGCCACAGTCTTGCCCTCCACATTGCGGATGGTAGGGGTATAATGCATGTCGCCACTCATCACTACCACGATCATCTCCTCTGCCTCCTTGTTGGCAATCATGTTGTCGAGGATGAAATCCACATGACCCTGATCCACCCATCCTTGTTCATTCTCACCACTTCCATGCAACAGGTAGAGCACTGGGTAGCGCTTCTTACCCGTCTCGTAACTGGCTGGTACATAAACGTTGATGTGGCGCCACGTGCCATTCACCTGAGAGTAGTACTTTAAAGAGCGAATCTGTCCGTGAGGTACATCCTTGTTAAAGCGATAGTAATCACCCTCAGAACCTTCAGGCACTTCGATGCCACCAGCATTGAGACCATAGCCGAAGTACGACAAGCTGTTAGGGTCGGTAACGCGAGCTCCATCTACATTCACGAAATAATAGTGGAAACCCACTGGCAATGGGTCAGTCTCGATGGTCCATACACCATCAATGTCTTTCGTGCCTTTGAATTCATTGGGTACACTTACTGAAACCGAGTGAGCCAGAGGAAGGTAGAACTTGAAATAAGCCTTGCGGGTCTGGGGATCTACACGTGGATATTCCTGTCGCAAAGCATTGGTTTCCGAAGGGTAGGTACCCTTCTCATAATCCGTCATTGCCTTAGGTAGCTGGTTTCCCTGCCCTTGGGCAAATATCCCTGTTGCTGCAAATAGCAGAGCCAGGGTGGTGATGATTGTCTTTCTCATAGTATTCATTTTTTTGTATTGTTGTTTTTACAATGATTGAGTACAACTGCAAAGATAGAGATATTTTCGAATAATAGCAATTTTCCGGTAGTAGTTTTTTGTGAGGGGAGGAGAAGATGTTTTTTTCTCCCTCACGAGGAAAATATTTTTCCCTCACGGGGGAGATAATTTTTCTACGTGTAAGCGTAAAAAAGCTTTAGGCAAACACCTGTTGGAACTCCTGCTCAAAATTGGGGGTAAAGATGCCCTTGCCGATATTGGCTTTGATGTCGGCAATGGGCCAGAATCGCCCACCATCGAGTTCCTTTGTGGGGCAGATTTCGCCATCATACACCGTTTTGTGAACGAATACCAATTCGCGTTCACGAACAGAATCATAGACATACACCTTGATGCGTTCAGGGGTATAGTCTTTGATGCCGATCTCCTCTTCCACTTCTCGTCTTAGGGCCTGTTCTACGTTTTCGCCCAAATCTACATGGCCACCCACGGCTGTGTCCCACTTACCAGGCTGGATGTCTTTCCAGTCGGGGCGCTTCTGCAGATAGAGTTCACCTTTAGAATTGAACACATGTAGGTGTACCACAGGGTGCATCAATCGGCTTCCATTGTGGCATTCACCTCGGGTGGCAGCGCCTGTGATATTGCCATCTTCATCGCAGAGTGGCAAAAGTTCGTTTAGATTGTCTTTCATTTTTTTATGGGCTATATGGGTTTTTATGGGATTATCAGGGAGGAGTCGCCATAGCTGAGGAAGCGGAAATCGTGGCTAAGGGCATAGTCGTAGATTTTGCGCCAATCGCCTTTTACCAAGGCAGATACCAGTAGGAGGAGGGTGCTTTGTGGCTGGTGGAAATTCGTCACCATTGCCTTCACCACCTGATATTCATAGCCTGGAGCAATGATGATTTGCGTACAGCTATGCAAAGTTTCCATTCCATTTCGTTCTAAATAGGCTAGCAAAGCCTGAAGGGATTCTACAGAAGAGATGCCTTGTGCTTCAGCAGGTAACTCGTAGGGTTGCCACTGCTTCACTTTCAGTTGTTCATCAGTTGCTTGTGGGTTCAGTATCAGCGTAACCCCCATGTGATACAGCGATTCCAAGGTTCTCACTGAGGTAGTGCCCACAGCAATTGCCTTGCCCCCATGATGGATAAGGCTTTCAATGGTGCTCTTGCGCACAGAAATCCATTCAGTATGCATCTCGTGTCCCTCAATCTCCTCACTCTTAACGGGTTTGAATGTGCCAGCACCCACATGCAAGGTCAATTCCTCCATATCTACTCCCTTTTCACGCAAGGCATCCAGCACTCGAGGGGTAAAATGCAAGCCAGCTGTTGGAGCAGCTACCGAGCCCTTGATTTTGGAATATACCGTCTGATAAGTCACCTTGTCGCTCTCCTGTGTCTTTCTATTTAAATAAGGTGGGATGGGTAACTCGCCAAACACCTCCAAGATGTCGGCAAAGGTAACTTGGTTATCGTTCCAACGGAAATCCACCCAATGGCTTGTGCCCACGGTTTGTTTCCTTTCAGCACTCAAGACGATGGGTTTCCCTTTTACCTCCATCTCTCGATGCAACACCTCGCCTTTCCATTTTTTCAAGTTGCCTACCAAGCAAAGCCATGCTGTATGCTCAGTCTGTTGGAAATTCAGGGCATAGTCGGCTGGTTCGATGGGTTCAAGCACGAATACCTCTATCAGGGCACCTGTTTCTTTGCGGAAATGCAGGCGTGCCTGAATCACTTTGGTGTTGTTGAATACCATCAGCTCACCTTTATCTATATAGGTGGGTAAGGAGGTGAAAATGTCTTCACTTACCTCACCATGACGGTATAACAACAACTTCGACTGGTCTCTTTGAGCCAAGGGAAACTTGGCAATGCGATTGTCTGGAAGGTCGTAGTTGAAATCCTGTATTTTGATGTGTTTTGGATTTTCCTTCATATTTTCTTGAATTTTGCGTGCAAAGATACAAAAAATCCTTATATTTGCATAAACAATCTAAATGTTGATACATGGAAGACCTAAAACTAACACCATTTCGAAAAACAGTAGTAGGCGTTCAATTTCTTTTTGTGGCCTTCGGATCTACTGTGTTAGTGCCTTTGTTAGTGGGACTTGACCCTTCGGCAGCTTTGTTCTCAGCTGGTGTAGGCACACTCATTTTTCATTTAGTGACCAAAGGCATGGTGCCCATCTTTTTGGGTTCCAGCTTTGCCTTTATTACACCTATCATTGCTGCTTCTGCCCAATGGGGCATGTCTGGTACTTTGGTGGGCTTTGCAGGAGTCTCGCTCATCTATTTCTTGGTGGCAGGACTGGTAAAGTGGAAGGGTATGCAATTGCTCGACCGTCTTTTCCCGCCAGTGGTGATAGGCCCTGTCATCATGTTGATAGGTCTGTCGCTCAGTGGCACAGCTGTGGATATGGCCAAGACCAACTGGCTGTTGGCTTTGATTAGTTTGGCCGTAGCTGTGGTGGTGCTGCTGTTTGGCAAAGGCTTGGTGAAGCTGGTGCCTGTAATCTGCGGCATCATTGCTGGTTTTGTGGTAGCCATCTGTCTGGGTGAGGTTGATTTTTCTGCGGTGGCCAGTGTTCCTTGGTTGGCTTTGCCAGAACATATTCGTCATCCTCAATTGCCTGATTTCCATTGGGAACCTTTCGTTTTCATGATGCCAGTGGCCTTGGCTGCTGTGGTGGAGCATGTGGGTGATGTGTATGCCATTGGTGCTGTGGCCGACAAGGATTTCGTGAAGAATCCAGGCTTGCATCGCACCATGTTGGGCGATGGCTTGGCATGCTTGGCTGCAGCATTGCTGGGTGGCCCTCCTGTAACTACTTATAGTGAGGTGACTGGAGCTGTGCAGATTACCCGCATTACCAATCCTCAGGTGATTCGCATTGCTGCCGTAACTGCTTTGGTATTCTCTGTGGTGGGCAAACTGAATGCCTTACTCCAAAGCATTCCGCAAGCTGTGTTGGGTGGCATCATGCTGTTGCTCTTCGGTTCTATCGCTGCTGTGGGTATTCAGAACCTGATGCACAACAAGGTAGACTTTGGCGTGACTCGCAATGTAGTCATAGCCAGTATAATATTGACTACCGGCATTGGCGGAGCAGTATTGACAGCTGGTTCTTTCAGCCTTTCTGGCATCGGCTTGGCTGCTCTTACAGGTTTGGTGTTGAATTTGATATTGCCTAATAACAAATAACTATGAAAAATAGATTCTTGAGCCTTTTGGGTTTCAACCCATCAGAACACAGAGTCAAGATAGAGTTGATGGCTGGTTTGACCACCTTTCTGACCATGAGCTACATCTTGGCTGTGAATCCCTTGATTTTGGGTGATGCAGGCATGGACAAGGCTGCAGTGTTCTCTGCCACTGTGATAGCAGCAGCAGTGGCAACCTTGGTGATGGCTTTCTATGCCAAGATGCCTTTTGTCTTAGCCTCTGGCATGGGATTGAATGCTTTCTTCGCCTATACCTTGGTGGCTGTTATGGGATACACTTGGCAAGAAGCCTTGGCGGCTGTGCTGTTTGAAGGTGTTGTTTTCATCTTGCTGACAGCTTTGAAGGTTCGCGAGGCTATTGTGAATTCCATCCCCTTGAACTTGCGCTATGCCATTTCGGTAGGTATCGGCCTTTTCATCGCTTTCATTGGCTTGAAGAATGGTGGTGTCATCGTTGCCAATGAATCTACCATGACAGCACTTACGAATTGGAATCCAACTTCTTTGGTGGCAGTAATAGGTATTCTGATGGGTGCTGTTTTGCTGAAACTCAATGTAAAAGGTGCACTGTTCATCACTATCTTGCTGATGACATTGATAGGCATTCCATTGGGTGTAACTCAGATTCCAGAGGGCTTCTCACTGATGAGTTTGCCTTCGTCCATCGGACCTGTGGCCTTGAAGTTCGACTTCTCTCGCTTTCTGGCTTTAGATGTGGAATACCTGATAGTGGTGTTCACCTTGCTGTTCATGGATCTCTTTGATACTTTAGGAACCCTGATTGGTGCTTCCACCAGTGCAGGCTTTGCCGATAAGAATGGTAGGATAAAAGGTTTGAACAAGGCCTTGATGGCTGATGCTGTGGGTACTACA
>CACZRQ010000172.1 GCA_902783615.1 uncultured Bacteroidales bacterium
AACACACTTCTTCGCCATATTCCTCTTCAAGAACCTCAATAAAGGGCTCATCTGCCTTCACATTGATGGTGCAATACTTATGCGAGCAAGGGAGGATGCCCCTGTTGGCAAAAGCTTCATCTATCTCATCATAGATTTCGAGCGGATTGTCAGCCTGATGTGCCAAACCAAAGCCGATGGTACCAACCATTGGCACGAAATGTAGTTCCAGCATCCCTTCTGGAGCAAATCGTTTGAATGGAGAAACAATGATGACCAACTTGTATTTTTGGGGCGACACTTCATTCATGCTGTTCACGATGGTAACATGTTTGGGTAGTGTACTTTCCAGATAATCAGTACCTTCATCACGCACATCGAGTAATAGAGCCGTTGGTTGTCCGCTCACAAAAGTAGCAATGATTATGTTCATGTCATCGCCCCACAAGTCGCTGGCTATGGGCCAGTCGAATCGCTTCTCGAAGGTGTCAAGTGCCCAAAGACCGCTTATATCGCTTTGGGTCGTGATGACAGGCTTTGCCCCCAAAATGTCGGCAATCTCAACAGTCAATTCATTGGCTCCTCCCACATGACCAGACAAGACTGAAATAACCTGCTTGCCCAAACTATCCACACAGATAACAGCTGGGTCGGTATGCTTGTCTTTGATATAGGGTGCGATGGTACGCACACAGATGCCCATCGCTCCAATGAATACGAAGGCTTCGAATTTGTTCCACTTCTTGCCCACATCAGCGCGATTGATCTGTTGGGCATTCAGCTGTTGCTGGATAAGGGTGGCGATTTGTGCACCAGTCTCATTTACAGGTATGATGGCAATGCTTTTCATATAGTTGCTTTAATGATTTCTATGGGGTTATAATCGTTGAGTGCAATATGCATTGATGGTTGAATGGTAAATCCTAATGCCATAGCTTCCTGCTTAAAGGCTTGCTGACTCTCTTGACTCACAGAATTGAACACCACGCATCCTCCTGGAAGCAACACACTTTTAATGCGTTCTAACATGAGGTGAAGCTGTCCGTTATGACCACCAATGAATACAGCATCAGGACGAGGTAAATCCTGAATGTCCATTTGGTTAAAGTCACCTATCAACGCTGTAATTCCAGGAGCGCCAAAGCGTTGGGAATTCACAGCCATCAGTAGGCTGCCTTCCCCGCGCACTTCAAAAGAGATGATTTGCAGATGAGGAAATTGCAGACGAGCCTCGATGCTGACGGATCCTGTACAGAAACCAATATCCCACAAGGTGTGCTTCTGATATAGATCCAAAGCCTGCAAAGAGAGGAGTCGGATAGGGGCTTTGGTAATCATCCTGGGCCGACCTTCCAGAGTAGCGAACCTGCTATCTGGAATTCCAAACAGCCTGGGTTTCAATAGTTTTGTTTGCAGAATCAGACAATTGGGATTACTGAACTGCTGCTCAGTCGCTTTTGATAGACTCAAATGGGTGATTCGCTCAAGCGAGGGATTTCCCAAATGTTCTCCCACACACATCGAATACTGATTGTAGCCATAATGAAGCATGCGTAGGGCAATGTTGGCTGGCGTGTGTTCTTTGTTGTCGGTGAGGACACCAATCTTGGCTGCTCTTTCTATCAAGGCACGATCGAACTCCTGCCAAGGGCGACCCGTGAGCGAGACAATTCGCATATCATGATAGGGCATCAATATGCGATGTGCCAAGGTTTGCAAGGAATTGAAAGAGGGGTAGAGCTCGATTTCAGCATCAGGCATCTCACGCAGGATGGTGTTGGCGAAACCAAAGAACAAGGGATCGCCAGAAGCAAAGATGACGATGGTCGATTGACGATTAAAAAGCAGTTCGTATTGAGTAAACACATTTTTCAGAGGAACTGTAATGTCAATCCACTCATAGTTCTCTGGCAGATAAGGTCGCATAATCTCATGATGCCTCTTGCCTCCACTGAACACCTGGCTATGAGCAATAACCTCCAAAGCCTTAGGATCAATCCAAGGCTCTGATGCATCACTCAACCCTATTACGACAAATCGCTTCATATTCAATTATTAATCAACAATTCTACAAGTCTCTTCCTGGCCACAAAGCTTCGGCATCATTGAAGCAGAGGATGGAGTTTACCAACGTTGCTGCCAGATTACTGCCTCCCTTTCGTCCCTCAACAATCAGTTTGGGAATATCCTTGAAAGGTTTGACCATGTGTTTCGATTCCCTCACATGCACAAACCCCACGGGAGCTGCGATGATGCCAGCTGGATGAGCTTTCCCTTTTCGAATGAGGTCGCAGAGTTCCATAAGGGCTGTTGGGGCATTGCCAAAAGCAAAGATTGCATCGTCAGGGAAATCCTCTACTGCCAAACGGATGCCAGCTTGTGTGCGGGTAATGCCTTTTTCATCAGCCATCAGTTTTACGCGAGGGTCATCCAAATAACACCTTGCATCTACTCCTAAACGCTTTAATGCTCCCTTGCGGATGCCACTCACCACCATCGTTACATCAGTAATGATGTGCTTGATGCGTCCGTTCTCTATATTTGCATAAAGGCTTTCTACGGCATTGTCATCCACCAGCAGGATGTTTTCCATATCGAAATCAGCTGTGGTGTGAATGGCATGCAGCAGCGACCATTTTCTACCCAAAGGAATGCTCTTGTTCTTGAGTTCACTTTCAATGGTTCGAAAACTCTCTATCATGATGTTCTGGCCAATTTTCTGACCTTCAGTAACTTCTTCTCGATAATAGCCACGAGGGGTAATCATTTTGTCTTGCCAATTGAACGATTGGGAGTTGCCGATGATGATGACGGTGAACATATCCACATCTTCGGGGTCGAAGGCGGAGAGGGTAGTTACTTTCACTTCTTGATCCTCTCTACCTGCCTGACGAACATAGCCTACAGGCGTATCGCCACTACGACCATGTTGCAGGAATAGTTCTTGTAATCGATAGAGTTGCCAGTATCGTCCCATGCTCTTGGGATTATAGACAGCTGTCACAAAATCGGCTTCGGCAGCCGCAATGATGCGTCGTTCTATTTTCTCCCAAGGGGTCATCAGGTCACTCAGTGAAATCAGACAAAGATCGTGGCCGATGGGAGCCCCCAAAAGCGAAGCAGCTTTCTGAAAAGCACTGATGCCTGGAATCGAAACCACCTCGATGTTGCTGTTTCTCTCCTTCTTCATCTCATAAATGAGGGGAGTCATCCCATAGATACCCGCATCGCCTGAACTGATCACCACAACGGTGTTTCCCTGTTCTGCCAAATCAAAAGCCTGACTTGCCCGTTCCCGCTCTTTCTTCATTCCCGTATCCACACATTGGGCACCTTCTTGCAGGTAGGGTTTAACAAACTGGAAATAGTTTTTATAACCCACCACCACATCAGCTTCCTGCAATGCTTCTCTGACAGCAAATGTGATGTCGGCTTCGCTTCCTGGACCAATACCTGCTACGATGATCTTCGGCTCTTTCATAATCAATCTAAGTTTTTGCAAAGATAAAGATTTACTTCAACATATCCTTGATGTGCTGGATATAAATGTTTCTAATAGCTTGGATTTCACCCAATCCTTGAAGTCTGACAGATACATCATACCCTTGTTCCTCGAAAAACGACTTCCATTCTTTAGAGATGTCATTGCGGGCATGATCACCAGCCGTCAACAACAGTGGACGAAGCAACACCTTTTTCAGTTTATGCTGCTGAATGCTTTTCAGTGTCATCTCTTGGGTGGGGTAGCCCTCGATGGTAGAAACGAACCAGTTGGCTTGCTCACGCTCTTGAAGCATAGTCTGCAGCATCGCATAAACCGCTGTTGAAGGATGCGTGGTTCCGTGTCCAACTAACACAACAGCCTGATTCTTCTCGGCTGCATCTTGGGTAAGAATGTCCAACACTTGCTGACAGTCTTCCACACTGTAGAGCAGGGGATTGCCTGCTTTCAGAACCTTGAAGAATGGTTGCAGCGCAGCAATGGCTTCTCTCAGATAGGTCATTTCGTAGCCCTCCATCAGCGTGGTACTCTGCACATAAACCCGTTCGTAACCATCTGCACGAAGTTGCATTAAAGCTTCTTGCGGACTGTAGAAATGTTCGCCTCTCTTATCCCAAATGTTGCGGATAATGGCAGAAGCGTATGCCTGTCTCACCTCCATATCTGGGAAGGCCGCTTTTACATCCTTGTTCACAGTTTCAAGCGATAATGCCCTTCCTGTTGGTTCTGTAGTGCCGAAATGCACCATCAGAATGGCTGCTTTCTCTGCTTGTGCAAAACTTGCCATACAGATGCACAGCATCATCAATAAAAAAGTTGCTCTCTTCATGTTATTCAATGGTCAATAAAACTTAATGTTCAATCCAACAGTCAACATCCTACCTGGCGACAGTAACGCATAGTTCACACCTCTTGGGCGGCAATCTTTCTTGTTGAAGATATTGTCGATGCCTATGCTTGGCTCAATTTGTACATGCTTCAGGTGGTCGAAAGTATGACGTGTGTTGATATTCCAGATACCATAGCCTGGTGCATCATCCTCGTCAGGGAACAGACGTTTGCTCTGCAAACGACCATTCAGGTTGATGTTTAGGCGGTAATAGCCCCAGTTGTGGGAATAGTTGGCTGCAATGGTGCCTGTGTGACGAATGCTGCGCTCAATATTCTGCCACACGCCATCCAATTTGCCTCGTGAATAGGTGTAGCTGTAATTTCCCGTCAGGATAAAACCAGGGAATAGGTTTGCTGAGGCATCCACCTGTACGCCGCGGATAATCGCCCTGTCGAAATTCACATACAGACTATAATCCTCCAAACGATCAATCTGGTCTTCAGTCAGATGCAGGTTTTGGCGTGACCAATTCTTGATATCGTTTGTAATTGGATAGGCCTTGCGGGTAATCATATCGTCCAAGTAATTCAGGTAGCCAGTAACCGAAATGCTATATTTGTTGGTGCGGTATTCTGCATTCAGCGATACATAGTTGCTCTTTCCCGCCTTCAAGTCTTTGTTACCAATGGTGATGGTGGGTTTTTTGCCAGCATTGTCATTGTAGTATTTGTAGTACAGCTCATTCAACTGAGGCGAGAGGAAACCGTGAGCATAGGTGGCACGCAGGTTGAAGCTTCCAATCGTGTACATCAGTGTGGCCTTCGGACTGAAATGGCTGCCTGCCAACTCATGATAGTCGTATCGGGCACCAACTGTGGCCTTGAAAGCATTCCATTTCACCTCATGCTGGGCATAAGCTGATAGGGTATAGGCATCGCCTTCCACATCACCACTCGACGATTTCAGCTTGTCTTCACGGGCGTTCAAACCAAATACGGTGTTGCTGTTTTGTGTAAAATGGAATACGCCTCGCAGTTCGGCATTATAGTACTTCTGTCGCTTGCTCATGGCGTAATCGCCTATGGTATAAGTTTGATAGTCAGTGATGAACTTATGGTTTTGTGCATAATCATCGGCTGTCAGATCAAGCTTGATGGAATTCTTGTTGTTGATGCGATACAAACCGCCAGCCTCGAAACGCCACGATTCGTTGTGCAGATCGTAGTTGAAACCGCCGTTGGTATCTTTCGTCTTGGGAGGACGGTCGGTGAGCTTCCAGTAATAGCTACCACTGGCGTAGAACGACAGCATGTCGTTAGCCTTGAGGGTAAATTTCTGGCTCACCTGATTGGAATGAAAGCCGAATGAAAGCGGATAAACGGTTTCGCGTAAGCTCACCGTACCATCTTTCGCTGTCACCGTTTCATAGGGCGAATTCTGCCAGTTGTTGGCCTGTGAATGTCTGTAGGATGTGGAAGAACCAAACATACCCTTGGCGATGTCTAAGTTCAAATCCTGTGTAAATTGTCCCTTGCCGCTGTATTTGCTGTTGCTGGTAAAGGTGATTTCATCTTCTGGATCATTTGTGATGATATTGATGACACCAGCTATGGCATCGGAGCCATAGCTGGAAGAGGCTGCTCCGTTGAGTACCTCGATACGCTTGACGCGACTCATGTCGATGCGCCCAAGGTCAATGTTGTTCGAGATATCGCCAATCAGTTTGTGGCCATTCACGAGTATCAACACATATTTGTTGCCTAAGCCGTTCATCATGAGGTAAGATCCCATCGTGGTGGGGTTGAACGACAGCGATGGAACCATCATGGTCATTGCCTGTTGGAAATCGGTGATGCCAGCTCGCTTAATCTCGTTGGCTGTTACCACAGCTACTGGAGCCGTGGTGTTCTTCAGACGCTGGTGGGTACCC
>CACZRQ010000173.1 GCA_902783615.1 uncultured Bacteroidales bacterium
GCTAAATCAGGTGCCTTTGGACAGTATTCGTCGTTTTTCAGCCAAGGTGGATGAATGGGTGAAAATGCGTCCAGAGTCAAAAAATGATTTCCCAGAAGGCCTTCTAAAACTTTTTCCTTCCCCTTGTAAAAAGTTTTGGAAGGCCAAGCAGAAAAATCGCTTGCACTTTCGTAATTAAATGGAGAAAGAACATAGGCTACATCTCAACAACCTTTTGACTCGACAAAGTCGATAAAAACAAAAAAAATCGTCTTTTATTTTGTATTATGCTTACTTATTCGTAACTTTGTGGCCGATACGTAAAGTTTAAATCTTTCACTCATTTCAGATACAATGGCTACACCCCACATTTCTGCACCAGAAGGTGCCTTCGCCAAGACAGTTCTAATGCCAGGCGATCCACTGAGAGCAAAGTTTATTGCCGACACGTTCTTGACCGATGCCAAACTCGTGACGGACGTGAGGAATGTGTTAGGATATACAGGTACATACAAAGGAGTGCCTGTGTCGGTGATGGCCAGTGGCATGGGTATGCCAAGCATCGGCATCTACTCGTATGAGCTGTATAAGTTCTATGGCGTGGAGAATATCATCCGCATCGGGTCAGCTGGCAGTTACAGGGACTGGTTGAAGGTGATGGACGTGACATTGGCAGAACGAGCTGTGAGCGAATCGACATTTGCTAAGGTACAAGGAGGTGTGACAGCCAACAGTCTGCATCCAAGTGAGGAACTAAACGAGTTGATTCGTCAAAAAGCGGAGGATTTGAACATCGGACTGAAGATGAGTGTGGTCCATTCGAGCGATGTATTCTATAGCGATCCATCGCAGGGAACATGGGAGGAGATTGCCGACAGAACCGATACGGATTGTGTGGAGATGGAGAGTTTTGCTCTGTTCCACAATGCAAATGTATTAGGCAAACGGGCGGCTTGCCTGCTGACCATCAGCGACTCGTTTGTCAGTCACGTGGAACTGACCTCTGAGCAACGGCAAAATTCCTTCAGGGAGATGATGCAGCTGGCACTGGAGACAGCGATTGCGATCAGTTAAAAGTTAGAAGTTTAGAAAGATACTACTAATTATCAAACAATATAAATTATGAAAAAGCTATTACTAACTAATTTATGCTTGTTGGCTACGCTTTGGATGAGCGCACAGACCAACACAACAGTGCAGGAGCCCAGTGAGGAGAATCCTGTCAACTGTACTTCCTACATTACCAACCCCAGCTTTGAGGATGGGTTCAACGGATGGACGCAGTCAGGGATGCAAGCCCAGACAAACTCGGACTTTCCAAAGAAAGCTGGAGGCACTTATGTGGAGAAGTGGACTTCATCGAGTAATTCCGTAGGCAATGCTTCCGTGAAGCAGACCCTCACAAATTTGCCTATCGGTACCTATCAATTGACTGTTGCCGCCATGAATTACTCGCAGAACAGCACTACGAAGAAAAACACTGGTGCCTACATCTTTGCAGGTAAGGAACAAGCTACGGTCTATACCCCAGATGACTATTCGCTGATTTTCACCAATCTGTCTGGTAAAGTGGAAATAGGATTCGTGGCTAACAATGCCTCCGGAAACTGGATTGCCGTTGATAACTTCCGCCTTTACCTGATTGGCTATATCAGCAAGGACATCACCTTGCCAGAATTGGAACGTCTCATCGGTGAGGCAGAAAAACTGCAAGCCAGCACCATGTCGATCACAGCATCTTCTGCCCTGAAAACAGCCATTGATGAGGCCAAGAAAATCACGGCTGAATCAACAGATGCGGACATCCAAACAGGCTTCACAAGTCTGAATGCAGCCATCTCCAATGCGCAGACCGCTATTCAAGAATATAACGACCTGCAAGCGAATATCCAGACCGCAGAAGGATTGCAAGAAAGCATGATGGCTGGTGCTGCTGCCACAGCTCTCAAGACAGCCCTCGAGGTAGCTAAGAACATCTCTTCCGCATCGACGGATGAGGATATACAGAAAGCCTCAACAGCCTTGAATGCAGCCATCGAAACCGCCAAGGGATCTATCGCTGACTTTGAAGCACTTGACGCACAAATCAAGTTGGCTGAAACTGACTATGAAGAAGGCAAAGAAGGGGCTGCCGAACTGAAGGCTGCCATCGAGAAAGCCCAAGAACTGCTCCAAAGTTATGAGGCCACCTCTGAGCAATTGGCTGCCGAAGTAAAAGTGCTCGACAAGGCACTTCTCGCATTCCACCTTGCGAATGCCACCAACGGAACTGGCATTGCTCCTAAAGTGACAAAAACAGATACTTACGTAGCAACAGGTGCCACACAAGCCTTGATGCGTGCCACGATGACAGGCAACAACCTCATTGAGAAGGGTGTATGCTGGAGCACAGAACACGAACCAACCGTGTTGGACAACAGGACAACCGATTTCTATACAGTGAACGGTACCATTTTCCACGTGACAGGTTTGAAGCCCGCAACCGTTTATTATCTCCGTCCATACGCCATGAACAAGACCTATAAAGTGGCATACGGAGAAGAAGTGAAAATTGTGACCTTCCCCAAGGGTACTGCCACTTGGTGGTGGAATGAGGGTGCGCCAACAGCTGAAGCTAACGACCGTTGCCGAAAGGCGATGGAGGAGACCATCGAGTATTTCAATGAGTGGACAGGCATCAAGGGCTTCCATCTGTCAGGAAGTTATGGTGCTCAGACACCTACGGCAGATTGTTCCTACGGAGGTTCGATGCGAATTGGTCCTAATGCTTCTTATCAAGCTATCGGCACTGTGTTGCACGAAACAGGCC
>CACZRQ010000174.1 GCA_902783615.1 uncultured Bacteroidales bacterium
TATATGCTGGGTAAGACCCACAACCTGGAAACGATTGATATCTTCAATCCAGACGGTACGATTTCAGAGCAGAGCACCCTGTATGTGGGTATGGATCGCTTTGATTGCCGTAAGCTGATTGCCAAGGATCTGACGGAAGCCAATCTGATGGAGAAGGTGGAGGACTATACCAATAAGGTGGGCTATTCTGAGCGTAACCCTGATACAGCCATCGAGCCACGCCTCTCATTGCAGTGGTTCCTGAAAATGGAGCATTTTGCCGAGATTGCCCTGAAACCCGTGATGGAGGGTGAAATGCACTTCTATCCGCAGAAGTATGTGAACACCTACAAGAACTGGTTGGAAAATATTCAGGACTGGTGCATCAGCCGCCAGCTGTGGTGGGGGCATCGCATTCCGGCATACTACTATGATAGTAACGATGATTTCGTGGTAGCTGAAACTCCTGAAGAGGCACTTAAACTGGCACGTAAGGAAAGTGGCAACAATGATCTTCAGCTGAGCGACTTGCGTCAGGATGAAGATGCGCTTGACACATGGTTCAGTTCTTGGCTGTGGCCTATTTCTTTGTTTGGCGGCATCAATAATCCAGACAATGACGAAATCAAATACTATTATCCAACCAGCGTATTGGTGACGGCTCCAGATATCATCTTCTTCTGGGTGGCTCGCATGATTATGTCTGGTGAGGAGTATATGGGCACCTATCCGTTTAAGGATGTTTATTTCACTGGTATTGTACGTGATAAACTTGGGCGTAAGATGTCGAAGAGTCTCGGCAACTCACCCGACCCATTGGAATTGATTGAAAAGTATGGTGCAGATGGTGTGCGCATGGGCATGATGCTGTCGGCTCCTGCTGGCAACGATATCTTATTTGACGATGCCCTCTGCGAGCAGGGACGAAACTTCTGCAATAAGATTTGGAATGCTTTCCGACTCTTGCAGGGTTGGGAAGTGGCCGACATCGAGGTGCCTGAGGCATCACAGATTGCCATGAAGTGGTTCGAGAGCAAGCAGAATGCAGTTGCTTTGGAAGTGGCCGACTTGTTTGGCAAGTATCGCCTAAGCGAGGCTTTGATGGCTGTGTATAAGCTATTCTGGGACGAATTCTCTGCTTGGTATCTGGAATTGATCAAGCCTGCATACCAACAGCCTATTCCACGTAAGGTGATGGAGAAGACCATCGAGTTCTTCGATGTGTTGCTGCACCTGCTACATCCGTTCATGCCGTTCATCAGCGAGGAACTGTGGCAACATATCACTGAGCGTCAAAATGGTGAGAGCCTGATGGTGAGCCCGATGCAACCTGTGGGTGAGGTGGACGATAATCTGCTGAAGCAGGTGGAGGCTGCCAAAGAGGTGATTAGTAACATCCGTGCCATCCGTGTGCAGAAGAACATTGCCCAGAAAGAGGCATTGACTCTGCAGGTGGTGGGTGAGAACCCTGTGGCAGCATTCAACACTTTATTATTTAAGATGTGCAACTTAAGTGCCATCGATACGGTAGATGCAAAGGCTGAAGGTGCAGCCAACTTCATGGTAGGCACCACAGAGTTTGCTGTTCCATTGGGCAACCTGATTGATGCGGAAGCAGAGATTGCCCGCATGGAGAAGGAATTGAAAGCGAAGGAAGGTTTCCTGAAGGGTGTGCTGGCGAAGTTGAACAACGAACGCTTCGTGGCGAATGCCCCAGCGGCTGTGGTGGAACTGGAGCGCAAGAAGCAGCATGATGCTGAAAGTATCATCGCTTCGCTGAAGGAAAGCATCGCAGCATTGAAGAAATAAGAGCATTTATATCATAAATCTAATCCCTCCCCTAAAAAAGGAGGGATTTTTTATGTGGGTTATTTGAATAATTTGTAACTTTGTGAAGTTAATTCTAACCGTGAAGACATGAAGAAGATAAGGATAGGGTTGTTGCCAAGAATCTTGATTGCCATTGTGCTGGGCATCATCATTGGTCAGGTATTCCCGCTGGGACTGGTGCGGGTGTTTGAAACATTCAACTCTATCTTCAGTCAGTTCTTGGGCTTCTGCATTCCACTCATCATTGTAGGCTTGGTGACAATTGCCATCGCTGATATTGGTCGTGGGGCGGGTAAGATGCTGTTCTACACAGTTTTGCTGGCCTACGGCTGCACACTCTTGGCAGGATTCCTCTCGTTGTTCACTGGCTTGACTTTCTTCCCCTCGCTTATTACATCTGGCGTGCCCTTGGAGGAAATTTCCGAGGCTCAGGGTGTGGAGCCTTATTTCAGTGTGAAGATTCCGCCTTTGATGGATGTGATGACTTCTCTCATTTTGGCTTTCGTGTTGGGCTTGGGTGCTGCCAAGCTGGATACGGATTACCTGAAGAATGTGGCTCGAGATTTCCAACAGATTATCATCAAAACCATCAGTGGCGTGATTCTACCTTTGCTGCCCCTTTATATTTTCGGTATCTTCCTGAATATGACACACACGGGGCAGGTGTTCTCCATTCTGATGGTGTTCATCAAGATCATCGGCATCATCTTTGCCCTGCATATTCTCTGGCTGGTTTTGTTGTATGTGGTGACTGGCACCCTTGTGAAACGCAACCCGTTTAAGTTGCTGTGGACCATGATGCCAGCTTATTTCACGGCATTGGGAACCCAGTCGTCGGCTGCTACCATTCCTGTCACTTTGGAACAGGCTGAACGGAATGGAGTGAGCGACCAGGTGGCTGGTTTTGTGATTCCACTTTGTGCCACCATCCATCTGTCGGGCAGTATGTTGAAGATAGTGGCGTGTGCCTTGGCATTGATGATCATGCAGGGAATGCCCTATAGCATTGGCATGTTTGCGGGGTTCATCTGTATGTTGGGCATAACGATGGTAGCTGCTCCTGGTGTGCCTGGAGGTGCCATCATGGCAGCCTTGGGTGTGCTTCAGTCGATGTTGGGCTTCGACGATGCCGCTCAGGCACTGATGATTGGCTTGTATATTGCGATGGATAGCTTTGGCACGGCTTGCAATGTGACAGGTGATGGGGCGATAGCTCTTGTGATTGACAAATTCAAAAAAAATGATAATGAATAATGGATAATGTTATGAAGAAAGTATTGACTTGTATGCTGATGGGCTTGTTTGCCTTAACGGCTTTTGCTGCTGGCGGCGATGTGGAAGTCGTTGACTTAGGCGATGGCCATGGTATGGTGCGTGTTAATCCCTCGCAGAAATATCTGATTCTGCCAGTGGAAGATACGGCTCCCGATGTGAGTATCAGTGTGATGGTGGATAACGTGCAGGTAGAGTCGTTCACCGTTCGCCTGGCTGTCAACAAGGTGGATTATACGGTGCCTTACGACGTGTCGAAGTATGCCGGCAAGCATGTGGTGCTGCGTTTTGCCATGAATGCTTTGGAGAGAGGAGGGGCTCGCCCATTGGTGAAGTCGGCTGCTTTCTGCTCTCGATTGACGCTGTCGAACAGCTTCGATGCATCGAATCGTGAAACCTTGTGGCGACCCGTTTATCATTTCTCACCACCTTACGGATGGATGAACGATCCTAATGGTATGGTGTATAAGGATGGCGAGTATCACCTGTTCTACCAGTATAACCCTTACGGATCACGTTGGGGCAACATGAACTGGGGACACGCCATCAGTCGCGACCTGACTTCATGGGAACACCTGCCTGTGGCAATAGCTCCCGATGGACTCGGTACCATCTTCAGCGGCTCGGCTGTGGTGGATAAGAACAATACGGCAGGCTTTGGCGCTGGTGCCATCGTGGCTTTCTATACCCAGGCCAGTGCACGTCAGATGCAGAGCATCGCCTATAGCACCGATAATGGCCGCACATTCAAGAAATATGAGGGCAATCCTGTGCTGACAGGCGAGATAGCTGATTTCCGCGACCCCAAGGTGATTTGGCACGAGGGCTCGAAGAAATGGATTATGGCTTTGGCGGTTCAGCAGGTAATCCGCTTCTATTCTTCTCCCAACCTGAAGGATTGGACCTACGAGAGTAATTTTGGCGAAGGACAAGGTGTGCATGATGGTGTGTGGGAATGTCCCGACCTGTTTGAGTTGCCTGTGGCTGGCACTAATCAAAAGAAATGGGTGCTGATTGTGAATATCAATCCAGGTGGCCCATTCGGAGGTAGTGCCACTCAGTATTTCGTGGGTTCATTCGATGGACATCAGTTTGTGAATGAATCGCCTAAGGCAACCAAATGGATGGATTTCGGCAAGGATCATTATGCTACGGTGACTTGGAGCAATGCGCCGCAGAATCGTGTCATCGCTTTGGCTTGGATGAGCAACTGGCAGTATGCCAACGAGGTACCCACGATGCAGTATCGCAGTGCCAACTCTGTGCCACGCGACCTGCAGTTGTTCCAGTTAGATGGCGAAACCTACATGCAGTCGGCTCCATCGCCAGAATTGACAGCATTGCGCAAAGGGAAAGTGATGACGAAATCGTTCTCCGTTGGTAAGGAATATGCCATCAATCAGCTGATGGATAACAATGTAGGCACTTATGAGATACTGATGACTGTGCGTCAGAAGAAGCAGGGCACTTTGAGTTTCCGCCTGATGAATGAGCAGGGTGAGGAGATTGAATATCGCTTGGATATGGCAAAGAAGGAACTGACCTGCATTCGCGACAAGAGTGGGGTGGCAGACTTCAGCAAGGATTTCATCACGCCAACCGTTACCCGAGTTGAGGGAGGCGATTTGCAATTGAGATTCATTGTGGACCGTTGCAGTGTGGAGGCGTTTGCAAATGATGGACGTTTTGTGATGACTAACCTGGTGTTCCCGCATACGCCTTATAATAAGGTGGTGTTTGGAGCAACGGGCGGCAGTGTGCA
>CACZRQ010000175.1 GCA_902783615.1 uncultured Bacteroidales bacterium
TCTATTCTATGACGCGAAGGGTTCCGATGGTTGCAATTTATGAATTCAACCACCTCCTTATATTTTATCATCCATCGTTCATCCTGCGTCATAATTAAGATCTGTCACTATCGGGTTTCCAATTCCGTACTATATTCCTTACCGCTTCCTCACTGACTTCATGACAGATAGCCTCGTTACCGTCATCAACTACTGACTCAGCCTTTAACGTCTCTTCGTGAGTGCTCCACAGGAACTGTACAAGAGTTATACTCATTCCTACTAGCAGCTTAGCATGTCTAGAATCGATGCCCTCAAAATCAGCAGGTCTTCCATGTCCAGTGCCATATTCGTTTCGAATCTCAGCGATTGGTACAACTATGCCTTTCAGACTACCATAAATCTGTTTCAGGCTTTTGGCAATAGGCGATTTCTCGTCAACCTCCTTTGGCATTACATCAAGTTCATCTAACACATGCCCTACCAACTGGTGAAATTTCCAATCCGGTTCTATACCAATACTACGTATCTTTAATATTGTCCGACAGCAACTCTCAACCAGTTCTTTAGCCTTACCAATAGCTTCTGCTGGGTAAGTTTCTTGATTATCTAACATTAGCTTTATTTGCTGAGACATATATTCTGTAGAAAACGATTCTTTAACCGCTTTAGCAATCTCAGCATTCGGCTCTGGTTTTCTATATTTATCTATAATATCCCTGCAATTCTGATATAACAAGAGGTAAGCACCAGAAGAAGGCAATCCAAATATATCTGTTTCCTGTGTTTCAGACTCAAAATCCCTATATTGGGTTTCATAATAGGTCAACAGGTCAGATAATAATTTGTAAGCATCTTTATCACTTGCATCTTTAACATATGCAATAAGCGATTTCCCCTTAGACAACTTATACGTCTCGCATAGCGGCACTCCGACACTATCCATTGTGAAAGCGTCGAAATCTGTCGTTGTGAAATCGAGCACATAACCGCCACGATTAAACAACTTTATCAAAGTACCCTTTTCAAATTTGCTCAACATAGCTTATAATATCATGTCATCCCCTCTCTACTTAAAATGCTGCATCAGAAACTGCTGGAAGTATTGCTGCTGCCGCTGTTGCTCTGCCAGCCACTCATTATACTCCTGCATGATACGGTTGAACTTGTCTGCACAATCTTTCCTGTCTATTGCATCACAAAGCTGTTCGGCAATATGTGGTGGGAAACTACTCCTTATCAATGATTTTCCAATATCGCTGGCCATCTTATTACCAACAATATCACAAAAGTCTTTCGTCGATATCATAGTCCAAAGACCCCTTGTTTCCTTAATTCCGCTAGTCCCGCTGTAATGTCCTCCATCGAGTACTGGCCGCCAAGCATCCGATACACATACAGCGGCGTGATACAACCGAAGTCCATGGAGCCCGAACGGGCCTCGTTCTCAATGAACTCTTTTAGTCTATCTAAGAATTCTGTATTAACCATGTGCCTATTTAACCGTTAACCATTAACCTTTAACCATGACCCTAAAGGCTGTCAGATTGTGGTTCTGAATGTCGTGGTTTCGAATCCCAACGGAATCATAATACCATCAGTTAATCGCTTTCAATATCTTCCCTATCACATTCCTGGTCTTCTGATGGTTAATCGAATCGCTTCTGTGTGTCCAACTGCAAACGCTTCTGCATCTGCCACCACACAGGCGAGATACCCACCACCTCCGGCGCCAGGCATCTTGTATGCCATTACGTGGTTTTCGTATTTTTCGATGTAAGAAGATACACAGCCTTGAATCATAGCGGGGAACATGGCAACCTGGGCTTCGAAAGATGCCTGATATGCAGCGGCAAAGGCGCTCAGGTCTTTAACCATAATGGCATTCCAACAATCATCAGCTGCCTTAGCTAACGCCTTTACCTTCGTCTCCGTGATATCCTTGCCTTCAACAACAGAGCATCCCGGCTTACGAGGTTCCATAGGTATCATCACCAGATGTTGCTCCAGCCAACTAAGAATACCTTCATCATAGCAAGTCTCTATCTTCTCTGGCCAGAACCTATTATTGTAGAAATGTCGGCACAGCCCAGGCACACAGATGCCAATACTATCCTGAGCCCCAGATATGATACCATCGCTTCGCTCAGGATCATTCTCGAAGCAGAAGACCAACTTGGCCAATATCTCTGGATCCATATTCGGCAACTGATATGGCCAAATCTTCTTTATCATATTTCGCGTAGAGGTCGAAAGGCCACAACGCTCTCTGACTTCAAAGGTAGGTTCCAAGCTGATAGTGATAGCCCACCCAGGAGCATATTGGCTCACGTAGGTCTGGTCTATCCAAGTTCCTGCTATATCAAGCCTTGTAGGTATGCGGCTCTCCGTCTTTTTGAGGTCAGTACTGCTGCGTGCGGTTAGACCTTTCTGTGGTACACGTTGAAGCACTACATACTGTATCCCTCTTTCTTCGCATACCTTACGCTTTTCATCATTCCATCCATCCTCATTCACCACCAGTATGTTTGGTTTTACGATATCCAGCGTAGGCAAGAAATCCATCACCCCACTACCAGCATTGATGAAAGCGTCCTTGACATACCGGATACTCTTCACCATGAACAACCGTTCCTGCTCAGAGTAGATGGTCTTATGGTGTTTATACCCCTCAATCGTTTTATCAGACCCTAAGCCAACGTATAGATCCCCAAATTCTGCGGCCTGCCTGAAAAACTCAACATGCCCAGAATGAAGCAAGTCATAACAACCAGAAACAAATACCTTTTTTGCCATATATCACAGGATTAAGGTTTATGGATTTATTTCGATATTGCTAATACTAATCCATCCCTCATAAAGTGCCAGAAGAACTTCACAGAGTCCAACGGGAATAATTTGGCATGACGTGCGAAATCCCCCATTTTAAACCACGCTGCCTGAATCTTTCCCACAAAGAAATTCTCGGATCGCTTTATCTCTCTGTTATGTCCGAAGTTTCCTGTCTCCAACACAAACTCCATTATCCTATCCGCCTTTTTATCATATCGTGAATCATGAACCATTAACCCTGAACCAAAATCTGGCATGCCAAGATATCTGCTTGCCAGATTATAGAACGCCTTCCATTCACTCATCAATCCCATTTTCTTAATTCGTGATTCCAACAACCCGTAATTCAGAGAGTCCTTATATGTCCACAACAACCGACACCAATCGCAGATCTGCCTTAGCCCAATACCTTCAATATAGAAATGTTTTAGAATATGGGTGAAAACAAATATCACATCATTATCTGGCGCAGGAAGGAACACCTGGGTACCATTATTATCCCAGGAACGTACATGGCCTCCGCAGAAAACATCATTCTGCGCATCATCTATCGTTTTATCTATTCGATTCGACAACCGACTATGCATCGTCCCATGCAGCTCCACGACAAAACCATTTTTCATAGTCATGCCCAGATGTTTGAGCGACTTATATTCTGTATCGGTTTCTACGGCCAAAGGTAGTAATACCTTCTTAGCCTTCTCGTAATTATTAGAGCTCAGCAAAAGGTCTACATCTCCAGACACCCTCCACAGAGGCCTATCATAGCACTGAGCTATTCCTTGTCCTTTTACTAAGATTGCATATACATCTTCTTCTCGAAGTTGCCCTATCAACCTTGCCACGAATTCATTCATGACCCGGTTCTGCTGCTCTATCATCTGCACCTCCCCTATCCATTGCAATAGCAATACTTGAGGTGGCTTTACTTCTGATTGCTCTATTCCAGCAAGGACAAGTCCAACGACAGATTGTTCTTCTGCAAGTTGATATACGACAGAATAGTTTACATCCCCGTATGGCAAGAGTCGAACCTTGCTTTCCCAGAGCCCAGCACTTACCAAAGCAAGGAATACTTGACTATTCTTGCTAAGCTTCATTATGACTTTTTCCAAATCATTTTGTTAACAATGCCCACATAACTCTGGATAAGCTTGATTACCTTAGTGGACACATTATCATCAGTATATGCTGGCACTCGACAAGCATCATCACCATTGGCGTGCATCGCTACGGCTAATTCAACAGCCTGACATACGGCCTCAGAGGTAATACTACCAATGGTGAATACCCCCTTATCCATTGCTTCAGGACGCTCTGTTGATGTGCGGATACTTACTGCAGGGAATCCAAAGAAAGCACTTTCCTCAGGAACTGTACCGCTATCACTTACAACACAGAAAGCATTCTGCTGGAGTTTGTTGTAGTCAAAGAAGCCGAGAGGCTTGTGCTGAATCACCTTCTCATTGAACTTGAATCCTCTCTTCTCAATCATCTTCTGGCTACGAGGATGGCAGCTATAAAGTACTGGCATATTGTAGGTTTCTGCCATAGTGTTGACAGCAGTCATCAGTGAGAAGAAATTAGCTTCTATGTCAATGTTTTCCTCACGATGGGCTGAAAGCAGAATGTACTTTCCTTTCTCCAATCCAAGATCTTCAAGTACATTGCTGGCCTCAATCTGAGGCAGCACGTCTTTAAGAACCTCTGCCATAGGAGAGCCTACTACATAGGTATATTCAGGCTTAACGCCCGTATCAAGGATATAGCGACGTGCATGTTCGCTATAACACAAGTTAATATCACTGGTCACGTCAACTACGCGACGAATCACTTCTTCAGGAAGGTTCTCATCCTTACAACGGTTGCCTGCTTCCATGTGGAAGATGGGTACCTTCAGACGCTTTGCAGAAATAACACACAAGCAAGAGTTTGTATCGCCCAGAACAATAACTGCATCTGGCTTCACCTCTGCCATCAGCTCATAACTCTTGGCAATAACATTGCCCATGGTCTGACCAAGATTATCACCAACCACACCAAGATAGTAATCAGGCTCACGGAGA
>CACZRQ010000176.1 GCA_902783615.1 uncultured Bacteroidales bacterium
AGCTAATTCAGGTGCATTGCCCTCCCAAGCCTTGTTGGGGTTGAAGATCACGCTTTCGCCTGGCTTAACGCCTGCAAACTTAGCCTTCTCTTCATCCACCTTCATATAAGAAGGCATCATAACGGCACTTTCCACACGGATACCGTCTTCTTTTACGTTACCAGCCTCGTCGAGTTCGCAGAGCAGACCTTTCAGCATGTCGTTCTGAGCAGCATCGAAAGAGTCGGCCTTCTCGTATGAACCGCCACGCTGAGCGTAAGCAGCCACTTGTTTGTCAACCATTTCATCGGTAACTACCACGTCGTAATAAGGCACCTTGTCCTCAGCCGACAGCTGGAAGCTGATTGTAGGAGCCAGTGCGATGTCGAACAGGAACTTGAACTCATCCTGCTTGTCGAAATCCAACTGCTGCTGGGCTTCGTTAGGCAATGGCTCACCCAACATTTGCACCTTATTCTCCTGGATATACTTGTTGATAGCATCGCCTAAGAGCTTGTTCACCTCTTCGGCAATCACAGATTTCTCATACATTTTCTTCACCAAGCCCATTGGAACCATGCCTTTGCGGAAACCAGGCATCTGGGCATCCTTACGGATCTTCTTCAGCTGAGCATCCACTTTCTCTTGATAATCAGCCTTTACCATGTCAACTGTAAGCAATGCGCTTACCTTGTCAATGTTTTGTAATGATACGTTCATTCTGACAAATATTTGTTTTTAGTTACTAAATTCAATTTGAGGGTGCAAAATTAGCTTTTATCTTTCAAATTTCAAAGAAATCAGGCCAAAATATTGGTTAGCATCAGGTCGGCAAACAATATCAGCACGCTGCTTGCCACAACAGCATCGGTAGAAGCCTTGCCCACACTGATGGATCCACCTTCCACCGTATAGCCAAAAAACGAGGCTACACTGCTGATGATAAATCCGAAACACAGTGACTTGATGAAGCTGCTCCACACAAACCATTCCACAAAGGAATATTGCAAACCGTATTCCAGATCCTCTGCCGTCATGATGCCACCAAACCAACAGGTGCAGAAGGCACCCAGAAAGCCGGCAAAGATGCTGAATGTTACCATCACGGGAATGAAACTCACCAAGGCCGTGATCTTAGGCAGTATCAGGTAGCTGGCTGAGTTAACCCCCATAATCTCCAAGGCATCAATCTGCTGGGTCACACGCATGGTGCCCAACTCAGAGGCTATGTTGGAGCCCACCTTACCAGCCAAGATTAAGCACATGATGGCTGATGAAAACTCCAAAAGCAAAATCTCACGGGTGGCATAGCCCACTGTCCATCGAGGCATGAACACACTTTCGATGTTCAACTTGAACTGAATGGTAATCACTGCTCCGATAAAGAAGGAAATCAACAGCACAATGCCGATGGAATCCACGCCAAGCTGACTTACCTCCCTGATATACTGGCGGAAAAACATGCGCCAACGCTCAGGGATGGAGAACACTCGCCCCATCAGAATCAGGTATCTGCCCACTGTTCTTAATGCTTTTATCATCGTATTTTTCGTTTTTCCGGTGCAAAGATAATGCAAGCCGAATACAGAACAAAATAAATTCATTTATTTTTTATGTTGAGGCGCAGCTTATTTTATCGAAAGATAATGCAAGCCGAATACAGAACAAAATAAATTTATTTATTTTTTATGTTGAGGCGCAGTTTATCTTATCAAAAGATAGTGATTAACAATTAATTTTTGTACTTTTGCGAATTAATTATTGTGAATATGGAAGATAATGAGCTGGTGCTTCGCACTGAAAACTTAGTAAAGAAGTACGGAAAACGTACGGTGGTAGATCATGTTTCCTTCGATGTGAAGCAGGGAGAAATTGTTGGTTTACTGGGCCCTAACGGTGCTGGCAAGACCACCTCTTTCTATATGACAGTGGGCTTGGTGGTGGCCAATGAGGGGCGCATTTTCTTAGGAGGCGAGGAGATTACCAAGTTCCCTGTGTACCTCAGAGCCCGCAAGGGCATCGGCTATCTGCCTCAGGAGGCATCGGTATTCCGTCAGATGAGTGTGGAGGATAACATTGCCTCTGTGCTAGAAATGACAGATAAGCCTAAGGACTATCAGCGAGAGAAATTAGAGAGCCTGATTGCCGAATTCCGCCTACAGAAAGTTCGCAAGAATAAGGGAAACCAGCTGTCTGGTGGTGAAAGGCGTAGAACGGAAATTGCCCGTTGCTTGGCTATTGACCCCAAGTTCATCATGCTCGATGAGCCTTTTGCTGGTGTCGATCCCATCGCCGTGGAGGATATTCAACAGATTGTATGGAAGTTGAAGTATCGCAACATCGGTATTCTGATTACCGACCATAATGTACAGGAGACCTTAAGTATTACCGATCGTGCCTACATGCTGTTTGAGGGCAAGATTTTCCGCCAAGGTACCCCAGAGGAGTTGGCAGCAGATGATGTGGTAAGGGCAAGATACCTCAGCAGTAGCTTCGTGCTGCGCAGGAAGGATTTTCAGAAGGAGTGACTATTGATAATTGACAATTGACGATTGACAATTGACGATTACACCTTATTATATATATGGGGGAGGTTTATCCGCATGGACAATTGTCAATCGTTTAATTCTGCTCCAAGAAAGCCAGTACTGTATCGAGTGAGGCATCCTTGAGTATCACCCGCTTGTTGGTATCCAGGAGATAAAACGAAGGGGTGGCAGGAACATAATACAGCAACTTATCCAGAATCTCACCATTGGGGCTATAGGCATCAATCCAATTGCCTGGATATTGCCTTACGTCTTGACGCCAAGCCTGATAATCCTTGTCGCCATATATGGCAAGTACTTTCACATCAGCACGTTGCAGCATCCTTTCCTTCATGGCAACAGGAATGATCCGCTTGCAATTTTCACAATCGGGATCGTGGAAGATCACCAATGTAAACTTAGCCTGTATGTCACTCAGCTTGCCTTGCTTCCCACTGCGTTCCGTATAATTGAAGTCGGTGGCCACACTGCCTGGTAGGTTCTTCTTCGCTTGTGTCAGCTTAAACACATACCTTTCCCGTTTTGCCGCATCATTGGCATAGTAGGGACGGATGTTGCGCAGGAAATGCACATATATCAAATC
>CACZRQ010000177.1 GCA_902783615.1 uncultured Bacteroidales bacterium
AGGTAGGGTGTTCAAAAACGATTTGCGATAGAAAGTGTCATCCTTTCAATAACTGCGGGTTTGTGTCAGTTTTGTTGATGTATGGATGCTGAAAGCATCCCCTCATAATAGCCGCGGGTTCGGAACGAACCTGCGGTTTACGTTGATACGTTTAATATTGCACTCTGAAGGAGTGCCCCAACATGTTGCTGGGCGACGCTTTCTATCGCAAATCGCTCACGCTCGGGATAGCTCAAGCAAGCTTGACTCTCCACTCGCTTACTCGCGATTTTCAGCGTCGATTATTTTTTTATCCGAACTATCCGTAGGTTCTCGCCATGCTCGAACCCACGGCTATTATTCGGTGACGCTTTCAGCGTCATAAATTCCAAGCATAATTATCTCATTTTTTGAACACCCTACCCGATGGGGTTTATCATTTGCAACTTGAGATATTCACTTTTCCTCTGTAAGATTTGAACAAGTTCATGTTTTTTTCGTAACTTTGTAAAAATATCGCATACCTAAAAATATGGATGAAGCAAAGAGTATAGAGATGTTATTGGAGCATGGCATCAGGCCTACAGCCAACCGCATTACGATGGTGAAGGCTTTGGCTTTGGCTGAGCATCCGTTGACCATGACGGAATTGGAGGACTTGGTTGACACCATCGACAAGTCGAATGTGTTCAGAGCCTTGTCTCTCTTTCGTGAGCATCATTTGGTGCATGTGTTGCAGGATGGTGCAGATGCCGTGCGCTATGAGCTGTGCCATAGTCATGAAAATGGGCACGACGATGACATTCATGTCCATTTCTATTGCGAACGATGCGGGCAGACTTTTTGCCTAAATGAAATAGCTGTGCCTAGGGTAGCCCTGCCTGAGGGCTACCATTTGCACACAATCAATTACTTGATTAAAGGGGTTTGCCCTAAGTGTAGGGATTGACATACATACTCCCTCCCCCTCCTACGGAGGGTACTCCCCCTTGCTAAGGGGGAGAGTCTTTTAGAGTCCCAAAGTTCCTCTTGGATTGACATACATACTCCCTCCCCCTCCTGCGGAGGGTACTCCCCCTTGCTAAGGGGGAGAATCTTTTAGAACCCCTAAAGTTCTACAGGGTCTTCTGTTAGAACATGAACAACGCTGCAAAAAGCACGCGATGGTTGTTCACACTATAAGTGTTCTTTACCTTCCCCTTGGAATTAGGAGTTCCATACCATGCATTGGTGAAGTTATACTCCAAGCCAAACTTCCAACCAGGGAGGTTGTAAGTGATTTCCGCACTGGCTGATGCAATCTGATCGACATTCAAACCAACGCCCACAGAATCGATGATGTTCTTGCTGGCTCCTAAGTTCTTGAGATAGCCGAGAAAAACGCCACCACGCCACTTGCTGCCATACATGACATTCAACCAGCTCTGTGAGATGCGAATGGGAGTATATTTCTTCTTACCAGTTTTCTCATTGATGCTGGAAACACCATAGCCACCCAAGGTGTTAGCATGGTTGAAATTCTGGTTCAACATGGTCTTGGCAGCAATAGTGAACAAATCTTTGCTGTATTTCCCATGCGCCTCTAACGTCAATCCGTTGACACGAGCCACTGTTTTGTAACCTTTATCGGTGACTGTTTCAGGCATGATTGACATAAAATGAGCTGCCACACCCAGAGTGTTGCTTCCCTGATGCACATCGATGCTGGCAAAGAGTTCAGGTATCTTGCTGTTACGCAGGTACTCACGACTACGCACATTGCCTGGACCCATCGCAGCCACCTGAGCTTGCCAGATCATGGCGGCACGCACTTTTATCAACTTGTCCTGATACTGGAAATGCAGCTGAGGCGTACGCAACAGCGGCTGGAAAGGTGCACCAACGTTGAGGTTCATCAACTCGGCAGTCACCGTGTTCTGCAACGGATGCCAGGTCTGGCCAGCCAAAATAGAGAAGCCATTCTTGGCCAACTGGAAGTAAGCATGACGCATGCGGATGATACCCAGGTTAGTGCTGTTGCCTCGGAAGTCGAACTCAATCTTGGCAGAAGATTTCCATCCCCATAAAGATGGTCCCGTAACATCCACACCTAAACGAGAGTGCATGTTGTACATGTTGAGGTTGGCTGTGCCATTCAAGTCCTTGCCAGCAGGATCCAAAGACTTGGCTTTCGGATAAGAAAGCAGTGCTCCATCCACACTCTCGTTGTTCTGGCGAGAGTTGAAATAGAAATCCGTGCGAACCTGCCCGTAAATCTTATAGGTAAAGCCCTCTTTCTGTGCCCAAAGTGTAGGCAGAGCAGATATCGCAATCAATGCGAAAGTTAATAATCTCTTTTTCATGTCTATATCGATTTAAAGTTATCAAAATGAAAACATCACCATGGCATAAGGTCGATGGTTCACAACAGCATGGGTGTTTCTCACCTTACCGTAAGCATCGTTAGTGCCATAAAAAGCCTCTGTCAGGCTATATTCAAAGCCGAATCGCCAGTTGGGTATGTTATAGGTGAGCATAGCTGAGAGGGTGAACATCTGGTCGATATTCGTACCTGTTCCAATGAGTCCAGTCACAGGTTTGGAGGCACCGAAATTCTTGATGTAACCACCAAATACTCCACCTCGCCACTTTCTGCCATACATTACATTCGCCCAACTTTGCCAAATACGCAAGGGGGCATATTGCTGTTCGCCAGTAACGGGATCCTTCTTTGTCACGCCATATCCACCCAAAGTGTTCGACTGAGTGTAGTTCTGGTTCAACATGGTCTTGCCTGCAAAAGTGAACAACCCTTTCCGATAGCGTCCATACAACTGAAAGTTGAAGGCGCTGACGCGCTCATCCACCTTATATCCCTCATCTGAAGTCAGCCGAGGACGGATGGATGCAAAGTGAATGACCGTTCCCACCAATGAGCCTTCTGCATTATGAGCCTCTGCCTTTAGGGACATTTCTGGTATGCCACTATTGCGCAAATACTCTCGACTACGGCCGTAAGGTCCTATAGATCCCACCTGTGCTTGCCAATTCAAGGCAAAAGAGAGTTTGACATGAGGGTCATCGTACTGGTATTTGATCATTGGCACTCGACCAGTAGGCTGGTAGGGAGCGCCCACGTTCAGACTCACCGTCTCATTGTAAAGCGAATGGCCCAAATCATGACCCAGCTGTCCTATTGAAAGCCAGTGATATCCCCAACGCAAGCGCATCACCACATTGCGCAGGCGAAATATACCACCTGAGCCATTCAATGAACCACGGAAATCAATATCAAATTGACCTGATGTCTGTACTTTACCCCACTTGGGTCCTGTCACCTCAAGACCCACCACAGTGTGGTAATTAAACAGATTAGCGGAACTGGCTCGGTTGATGTCCTTGCCAGTCTCGTCAATCTGTTTGTCTTTAGGGAAAAGCATCACAAAGCCTTCTGATGACTCCTGCGCCTGACGGTTTTGGTAATAGAAATCATTCCTTATCGAACCATAAAACCTGAACCTACTACCTGTTTCTTGTGCAAAGACAGTGGTAGTAAGCAAAAGAAGTGCTGGTATCAGAAGCTTG
The DNA here is from genome assembly GCA_902783615.1 of uncultured Bacteroidales bacterium. Taxonomy (GTDB): domain Bacteria; phylum Bacteroidota; class Bacteroidia; order Bacteroidales; family Bacteroidaceae; genus Bacteroides. The sequence goes on from CACZRQ010000177.1 coordinate 3,544, forward strand.
TGACGCTTCATGAATCAGTAAAGGCGTTTAAGCTTTGTTAAACTCGTCCTTACCTACACCACAGATAGGGCATACCCAATCTTCTGGAAGATCCTCGAAAGCTGTGCCAGGAGCGATGCCATTATCTGGATCGCCAACAGCTGGATCATACTCATAGTCACAAACGGAGCAAATGTACTTATCCATAATCTTAAAATTTAAAAGTTAACTAATCTTGTTTACTATTCTCTTTTTTGCAAAGATAGCACAACTATTCGGAAAACAAAATTTTTTTTGCGCTTAATCTTTGCGGATATGCTGAGAAATATGTAATATTGCTGTCTAAAATGGAATAAATAAGAAAATGACAGATAACAATCCTATATTTAAAGGCCTCTCTGACATAGAAGTGAAACAAAGTAGAGAGGCTCATGGAGCGAATGTTCTCACCCCTCCCAAGCGCAAACCCATGTGGAGGCTGTACTTGGAAAAGTTCGAAGACCCCGTGATTCGAATCCTCTTGGTGGCAGCTTGCCTCTCGTTGGGTATCTCCATTTTTGAAAACGAATATGCCGAGACCATCGGCATCATTGCCGCTATCCTTTTGGCTACTGGTGTGGGCTTCTTGTTTGAATACGATGCCAACCGCAAGTTTGACTTGCTGAACACTGTGAACGATGAGAATGCCGTAAGAGTGATTCGCAATGGCCATGTGTGCGAGGTGCCTCGAAAAGATGTAGTGGTAGGCGATGTGGTATTGTTGGAGACTGGCGAGGAAGTGCCTGCCGATGGTAAGCTGTTAGAGGCCACCTCGCTGTTGGTAAATGAATCTTCTCTGACAGGAGAGCCATCGGCCTCAAAGACTACCGATGAAGCGCATTTCCATAAGGATGCCACTTATGCTGACAACATGGTGATGCGTGGCACCACTGTGCTCGATGGTCATGGAATGATGGAGGTGTTGTGTGTGGGCGATGCCACAGAGATTGGTAAGGTGGCTCGCCAAAGTACGGAGGAAACTCACGAAGAAACACCTTTGAACCAACAATTGGAGAAACTCGCCAAACTGATTGGCAATATAGGCTTCACAGTGGCAGGACTGGCATTCCTGGTGTTCTTCATCAAAGATGTGATTTTGGTGTACGACTTTGGAAGTCTGCACTCTTTCGAAGATTGGCTGGATCCCATCAAAGACACCCTTCAGATCTTCATGATGGCTGTTACGCTGATTGTTGTAGCAGTTCCTGAGGGTCTGCCTATGAGTGTTACATTGAGCTTGGCATTGAATATGAGACGCATGCTTACCACCAACAATCTGGTGCGCAAGATGCATGCTTGTGAAACAATGGGTGCCATCAATGTGATTTGCACTGATAAGACAGGCACTTTGACTCAAAATCAGATGCAGGTGCAAGACGCTTGTTTCTTTGGCTTGCGAGGAGAAAGGAAGTTGAAGGACGATGAAATCAGTGCGTTGGTGAAAGAAGGCATCTGTGCCAACTCCACCTCATTCTTAGATATTCCTGCAGACGGGGGCAAGCCAACAGGCATCGGCAATCCCACAGAAGCTGCCTTGCTGTTATGGCTACATGCCCAAGGCATCGACTACCTCAAGTTGCGTCAGGATGCCAAGGTGATTGACCAGTTGGCTTTCTCTACCGAACGCAAATACATGACCACACAGGTTCACTCCGCTTTGTTGAACAAAGATATATTATATATAAAAGGTGCACCTGAGATTGTGGCGAAGATGTGCTCGCAAGTAGCCACCTCTAAGGGTTTAGAGCCTATCGAGGATTACCAACAAACCATTGAGCAAGATTTGTTGGCTTTCCAAAATCAAGGCATGCGAACCTTAGGTTTTGCATATAGAATAACAGATTCCGCTGAGAATAACAGCCAATCTATATTCTTGGGTTATGTTGCCATCAGCGATCCAGTTCGCACAGATGTTCCTGCAGCAGTAAAACGTTGTCAATCAGCTGGCATTCAAGTGAAGATTGTAACAGGTGACACCCCTGCTACTGCCACAGAGATTGGTCGTCAGATTGGCCTATGGACATCCGAAGACACAGACAGAAACCGCATCACAGGCACCGATTTTGCCACTTTAAGCGATGAGGAAGCATTGGATAGGGTGCTCGATATCAAGATTATGTCGCGAGCTCGTCCTACTGATAAACAACGATTGGTGCAACTTTTGCAACAAAAGGGAGCCGTGGTGGCTGTTACAGGCGATGGCACCAACGATGCTCCAGCCTTGCATCATGCCCAGGTGGGTCTCTCTATGGGTTCAGGCACTTCTGTGGCCAAAGAGGCTTCAGACATTACGCTTTTGGACAATTCCTTCAACAGCATCGGCACAGCAGTGATGTGGGGTCGCTCATTGTATCGAAACATCCAGCGTTTCATCCTCTTCCAGCTCACCATCAACTTGGTGGCTCTGCTCATTGTGCTTTTGGGTGCTTTCTTCGGCACAGAATTACCTTTGACGGTGACGCAGATGCTCTGGGTGAACCTTATTATGGACACCTTTGCAGCTTTGGCTTTGGCCTCCATCCCTCCCAGCGAAAGTGTGATGCATGATATGCCTCGCAAGCCAACCGAGTTTATCATCACTCGCCCCATGAAGACATTCATCTTCGGCTATGGAGTGATTTTCCTGTTGGTGTTAATGGGATTACTTTATAATTATAATCATGCTGAAGGAGGTATGACACTGCATCGCCTCACCATTTTCTTTACTGTTTTCGTGCTGTTACAATTCTGGAATCTTTTCAATGCCAAAGCTTTTGCCTCACACGAATCAGCCTTCAAGAACCTCAGTCATTCGTTTGGTCTGATGGGTGTGGCTCTCCTGATTCTGGTGGGTCAGATTCTGATTGTGGAATTGGGTGGTCCAGTGTTCCGCACTGAGCCCCTCAGCATGACAGAGTGGCTCACTATCATAGTCCTTACATCTGGGGTACTTTGGATTGGGGAAATCGACCGATTCTTTAGAAATAGGGGGATAAATCATGAATCATAGTCAAGAATCAGTCATTAGTCAATGCCAAAAGGTAGCAACAATCGGTTTCTTCGATGGTGTGCATACTGGACACATGCATCTGTTGTTTCAAGTTATTGAGTTAGCACATAAACGAGGATTGACATCGATGGTGGTAACCTTTAGCCAGCAACCTCGCCATGTGGTGAGTCATGAAAGTGACCATTACTGCCTATTGACCACCACTAAAGAAAAGCTGCATTTACTGAAAATGGTTGGCATTGACCATTGCGAAGTGATGGAGTTTACACCTGAGTTGGCTTCACTGACTGCATACGAGTTTATGCAACTGCTACACGACAAATATCAGGTGGTGGCTTTGGTGATAGGCTATGATCATCGCTTTGGGCACAACCGTTCTGAAGGTTTTGACGATTATGTGCGCTATGGCAAGGAATTAGGAATCGATGTGGTTCAAGCCACAGAGTTGCCTGCTGTCAGTTCATCCAAAATCAGAGAGTTACTTCTTAAGGGCGATTTGAAAGCTGCCAACGAAATCTTAGGCCATCCTTATCAGTTGGAAGGAAAAGTGATTAGCGGTTTCCATATAGGCCACACCATGGGTTTCCCTACCGCCAACTTGCAGGTAGCCTCAGAGAAGCTAATACCTGCCAACGGTGTGTATGCCGTACATGTGGAAATGGATGGTAAGCAGTATCAAGGTATGTTAAACATCGGCACTCGTCCTACCCTTGCCAATGGCGATGAGCGTAGCATTGAGGTGCATATCTTCGACTTCTTTGATGATATATATAATAAGGTGTTGCATCTTTCGTTGGTGAAACGCACACGTGGAGAAGTGAGGTTTGCCTCGAAAGAACAATTAATCTTGCAGTTGCAGCAGGATGCAGTAGAGATAAAATCGATATTAAGACCATGAAAAAATCAATTCTGTTAGTACTTCTCTACCTGCTTATACAATCCATAGCAGGATTAGTTCTAGCATGTGGCTTCATAAATCAAGATGAAAATGGTTTACGATGGGTCACGATTATCAATCTGCTGTTGTCAGATGTGATTATGGGTGGCATCTTGATTTGGATGGGCTATCTTTCTGACAAACAATTGTGGAATCCAACTACGGGTAGATGTTTGGGATGGACTTTAGTAGCAGGCCTTTCAGCTATCTTCATTACAGATGCCATTTCCTCGTTGGCCGATTTTCTTCCTAACTGGCTGGAAAGTGCCTTTGACAGTTTAGAAAGTAACTGGCTTGGCATCTTAGCTATAGCCATTGTAGGTCCCATTTTAGAAGAAATGCTGTTTCGTGGTGCCATCACCACAGAGTTGTTGAAAGCATACAGTCCGAAAAAAGCCATCATCTATTCGGCTCTCATCTTTGGCTTTTTCCATCTCAATCCAGCGCAGATATTGGTAGCCTCTCTAATAGGCTTGCTATTGGGGTGGCTGTTCTACAAAACTCGCAGCATGATACCAGGCATCATTATTCACATCATCAATAACAGCTGCTCGGTCTTTTTCTCTCAAGCTTATCCTGATGCCAAAAGCTTTCTCGATATTATGGGGCAAACTCCTTACTTCATTTGCTTGGCCATCTCCATCTTGCTCTTGGCATATTCAATCAAGAAATTGGCATAAAGAAGGGGAACTTTTCAGCTCCCCTTCCTAATCTTATTTCATCTCAGGCTCCTCCTTACTTTTCCAAGCTTAGCCTTATCAGTTGTCACATTGAAACCTGTGACTTCAAGGATTGGTCTTTCGCCTTGAGTATCAGCATTTGCCAAAGTGATGTGAATCTGCTTGCTCTCTCCAGGCATCAAGCTGAAGTAGTTCTCGTTGTAGAGTACTGGTGCCATCATGCAAGCAGTTTTGTCACCCTTCACTGCCAAACGAATCATCAGGGCAGGCGTATCGCTTTCATTCTTCATCACACCATCCAATACCCACTCGTCACCATCTTGAAGCACCTTGATATCATGGCTCAACTGGATATAAGGCAAGTCAAGCAACGACTGATAATTGCCATCTTCCTTACCTCTTACGTAGAAGTTTTCCGACAACAGCTTATCACCTTGCTTCAACGTCAACTTGATGAAATAGGTATTGCTCAAAGCTGCTGGCTCTTCCAAAAGGAACAAAGCCACCGTTTCGTCATTCTTCACATCGAATGATGCCTGCTTCTCCCAAACCACCTTGCCATCCTGACTGATTAGCTGAGCTGTACCTGTTACACCTGCAAAATCACCTGCATAATAGTTCACCACCTCGATATCATCGCGCACAGGGTTCCATTGGATATGGATAGGCTCGCAAGCCTTCTTGCTACCAAAGTAACCACCCGTTGGATTCATGTAATAATCGTAAGTTTGCCAAACCATCGATGGCCAAGCCGGATGGCTCATCCACAAAAGCAAACCACGACGATGCTCGCTACGTCCCTCAAACATAGCACGATAGCCATTGTAGTTCACCCATTGTGCCCATTCGGCAAACTCTTCAGCATTCTTAGGCTTGTCAAACATCTTGGCAATCATCTTATTGAAAGTCTCAGTCTGCTGAGCAGAAGGACCACTTGAGCCACCCAACGCATAATCATGCAAGCCATATATATGATTAGGTGTAGCCAATGTGCTTACAGGCTCCAAATTCTCTTCGCCAAATGCCAACTTCATGCTTTCATAGGTCATCACATTAGGCATGCCTCGTTCACTGTGGAAACGGTCGTGTCCATAATGACGGAAATACTCGATAGGCTCCAACGCATTGTATGAACCTTCACCACTCACTACACCATCTGCCGAGTGAGAGATATAGCGCATTCCAGGATGCAACTCAGCCACCATGTCACGCAACTGGCCATCCAGCGATGCTGGTGGAAATCCCTCATTTCTACCCACATAAATGCCCAAGGCAGCATGGTTGCGGATGCGTTTCACATAGTCGCGAGCATTCGTCATGAACATATCCTCATAATAAGGATCTGGTCCGTCGGCAGGATTAGCCAACCAGAAGTCTTGCCAAATCAGCACACCATATTTATCGCATGCCTCATAGAACTCCTCATCACCAATCATGCCCACCCAGTCGCGAATCAGGGTAAAGTGCATGTCGGCATGATATTTTACGGCTGCATCATATTCACGACCTCGATAATTGAGGTTCGACTCAGCCATACCCCAGTTACCACCAAAGCCCACAGCACGTTTGCCATTGATGTAAACCGTCAGACGTACAGGGTTCTTGAACTGTTCCTTACCACGCAAAACGCCACCAGCCTGAACGTATGGTTCATCCACGAAAGTCAGTTCACGAACACCAGTCTTGAAACTCTTGGCATCACACTCTTGATTGTCAATAGTAAAGGTAAATTTAGAGTCATACAGATGCTGTTCACCATAACCTACAGGCCACCAAAGCTTTGGATTATCCAGTCGGGCTGAAGGCAACTTCACCAGTTTCTCCTCACCAGGAGCCAACACCACTTCCATCTGCTCTGCCACAGCAGGAGCATCATCCTGCATGTTGAAGCTCAACACACCTTTCACAGTCTTGACTGTATGGTTCTTCAAGGTAGCCTCAGCAATGATATCAGCACAATCGGTAGCTGGCAAAGGCAAGTCTGTCTGAACAAAAGGATCTTCAATGGTCACAGCACCAGCGTAAGTGAGATACACATCATTCCAAATACCTATGTTTCGTCCACGAATAGTTGGAATCCAATCCCAACCAATAGAAGCATGGAAAGTTGGATTATCAGCACCCAGCACACCACCATTATAATCAGGCGACCAAGCCGTCTGCTCCTTCACCACACCAGGATGGGCATTCTTGATAATCTTCACAGCCAACACATTTTCACCCTGCTTCACCACATCTGTTACATCGAACTTACCACGGATGAAAGCCCCATCAATATTACCAACCTGCTTGCCATTGAGGAAAATAATAGCTTTCCAGTTGATGCCTTCAAAATCCAGGAACATCCGTTCGCCCAATGCATCCACATTGAAAGTATGGCGATACCAGAAGTCGGAATAGAAGAACGACTCAGATATCTGCAACTGATTGTCTGCAAAATTAGGATCGCCCACAGCTCCAATATTTACATAGCTCGACAACACAGTGCCAGGTACTGTAGCAGGAATCCAGGCACTATCGTCAAAACCTGTCTTTGCGATAGCTTCACCAGCAGCATTCACTTCAGATGCCCTTTGCAATTTCCAATTACCCCCATCAAGCGAGAGCTTTCCGTTTAAGATTTTTCCATTATCGCTATTCAGATTTGTCCAACTTGCCTCTACCACATTATTCTGAGGTGTCAAGCCACCCTTGCCCATCACCTCCATCTCACTCAGCACATAGGGTTTACCTCCAGCTGCTTCCGTGAGGTTCAGACGTACATAACGGCTCTTCACCGTCTTAAAGGAAATCTCATCATTCAAACCATCTCCACCTGGCAACTCAGCCACCTGTTTCCAAGTCTTGGCATCGTCTGAAGCCTCCACCACACCTTTTGCAGCTTTGTTGATCCAATGCAGATTGATCTTATCATACTGAGCTTGAGCACCCAAGTCCACCATCAGCCATTCATTGCCTGCTGATGCACTCATCCAAGCGCTGTTAAAACGAAAAGAGGGTAAAGCTGATACCTGCTCACCATCCTTGAGGAAATCCCAAGAAGTAAATGTCCAGTTCTGGGCACTTGGCATCTTCAACTCAATCTTGAAATGACTGTATGCCTTTGCCGTTGGCAGTTTCACTATATAATTGATGGTACGAGTCATGAATGTATTGGCACCTGTCATCGATCCTCCAGCTGGAATCACAGGAGGATTTTTTGGGGCTCCATGTTCGTAGAGGAATCTCACTGGCGACTCACCTGTTGCCACTTTACGAGGAGGATAGCCTGCCCAAGCTCCACCTTCTATGCCAAAGTAATTGCTACCTTTCTGGACATCCAGCTCATCCCACTGGTTGCCATCCACAGAAGCCAGTGTCCTCACCTCATAGCCACGAGTCTTTCGGGTATCCAACACCACCCTTCCTCGCAATGCTATCTGGTCGATATCTAACTGCATATCAGCCATATCATACTGCAAGAAAATGTCATCACCATTCACAACGTATGAAGTAACATCGTTGGAATCGAAGATAATCTCTTTCTGGATGCGAGACACCTCGCCAGTTTGTGTAAACAACCTAGTGGTGGGTGGCATCGTTTGTGATACGATACCATCTGTTGCCAGCTGAGCCGTCAAGTTATAGTCGAAGCTCGAGGAAGCGTATGCTGCCTTAAGCTTCGCTACATTACGATAGGTATTGTCCGTCATCAACTTTGGAGCGAACCATTCTGTGGGGTCGCCAGGATAGTTACCTGGCTTCCTGTTCATCCCCTCTTGCGATGACTGTTGAACGCCATCACAACCAGCCATCATCAAAGTCATGCCAACCAACAATGACATCGACTTGAAAAAAGAAATGTGCTTCATATAGTTACATTATTAGTTTTAGTTCTTGCAAATTCATTCTATTTGTTCAGCCATACCTCAGGGTTGAGTTTATCCTTCTCCATTCGCAATTGGAAATGGAGAATAGTGCGGTTATTGTCGGAGGCATCGCTGAAAACGGTTCCGAGCACTTGTTTGGTAGTCACATCATCACCCTGTTTCACATTGGTCTTAGCTAGGTTGCAATATACAGAGATATAAGAGCCATGACGTACCAATACATTGAAAAGGCCATTGAGCTGGAAAACTGCAGCCACCTTGCCATTGAAGATGGCTCGAGCCTGAGCCCCAGGCTTACCCTGAATGTCGATACCCTTGTTGTCGAGGGTAACATTGCGCAAACCAGCCACATTATACTGACCGTAATGGCTTACGATAATATAAGAGGTGGTGATGGGCATAGGCAACTTTCCTTTGTTAGCAACAAAATTTGTAGAAAGTTCTCTGTCAGCCTTGCTCATGCCATACGCCTCAGGTTTGGCAGCTGGGGTAGATGAAGCAGGTTTGCTGGTAGTTGCAGGCTTCGAAATACTGTTGGCCGTAGCTTTCTTGTTGGCCTCAGCCTCCTTGCGAGCCTCCTCCTCAGCACGCTTGCGAGCACTTTCTATCTCAATAGCTATCAAATTGTCAATCTGGTTGTTTAACTGATCTGCCTCACGCTTTTTCTTGGAAATCTCATTCTGTAATCCTTTCTGTTTCGAACGCAGATCCTTGATTACCTGTTGAGCCTTCTCTTCCTGAATCTCCAATTTCCGCTTCTCCTGTTCGCGTGCTGCAAGCAGACGAATCTTCTCATCTTTCACTCCTTGCAACTCCTCCTGTTTTTTGGAAATCTCTTCTTGCTTGCGGATAATCTCTTTGCCCTGCAAACGCTGGTAGGTGGCATATTCTCGCACATAGCGCAGTCGATTGTAGGTTTGCGAAAGACTCTCGGCACTGAAGATAAACATCAGTTTTTCCTGAATGCTGTGGTTCTTATAAAGATACCTCAACGATGCCTCATACCTGCGTTTCTTCTCTTCCAAGCTAATATTCAATGTATCAAGTTGACGATCGATAAAGACCAACTGGCTATCCACCTCCTGCAAATCGCTGCTGATATTGTCTATGTATCTGCGACGTTCCTCAATCTGTCCTGTCAAGGCGTTCAAGCCATTCAGTTGACTACCCACATCTTTGTTGGTGGTATTCAACAAGGCCTCTGTCTCGGCAATCTGCTTCTGTAAATCTGAGCGTTTCAGTTCCAACTCCTTGATGCGCTTGTTGGTTTGAGCCAAAAGTAGCAGTGGCAAACACAGAAACAGCAATATGGAACAGAGGCGTTTCATAAACTCATCAGCAGTTGCAGAATTTCCTCCATGGTGACCATGCGATAGCGAGCAGGCAATTCAGTTGGCTCAACAGTGATGACCTCATCAGAGAAATCATACAATTCAATCTTGGCCTTAGCCAGTTGCCTAATGCCTAACTCTTGCCCAGTTAAAGTGTTTTTGCCACCTGGCTTAGCTGCATCCTTAATCAACTTCTCAAGTCGTTTGTAGCTATCAGCTGGCAAGTAGTCTCTCAACTCATTCGGATTAGCCTTCACAAACCTGCGATTCATGCGATCCACAATTAATAAATAGGTGGGAGTGGCTTCAATGCGAGCCACCTCAGTTCTAAAGAGGGGCATCAGGAGCGACATCTGAACCAGTTCGCCTTCCTTCATCTTCATGGTGCCATTCACGGTTAAGGTGGCTTCTCCATGAGGTACTGTCAGCTCCACTTTAGATGAAAGGTAGGGCGACATTCCTTCAGTCTTCACAATATTCTTGCTGCTCTTGCAACTGGCAAGGAGCAATACAAAGCACAATATCGGTAAAATATGGATGTATCTCTTCATCTTATATATTTCTTTTGTCTAATCTTCTGGTTAATCGTTTTCGACTCGCTCCCTTTCTCCTTTGCCTGTTGCCAGAACTCCAATGCTTTTTCTGGTTCCCCTGTATGGAAATAGATGTCGCCGCAATGCTCCAACACCTCACTACCAGGGTCATCGTCATTCTGTAAAACCTGGTCGATATAAATCCTCGCCTGCTCATAGTTAGCCTTCTCGAACAGAATCCAGGCGTATGTATCTAAATAGGTGGCATTGTTGGGTTCAGCTTTCACAGTCTTGTAGCTCATCTCCTCCGCCTTGTCAAGGTCGCGACGTTCCAAAGACAGATAGTAGGCATAGTTGTTGAGTGCCATAACATTGTTGGCGTTATACTCCAAAGCCGACTCATACGCCTCGTATGTTTCCTTCATCAGGTTTTTGCGATGATAAGCATCGCCCATGATGGCATAAAAATCACTTACCACCTGTGGCTCACTCTCATCCGTCACATGCTCCAAAGCCCGTTTGCACACACTGATTACACTATCTGAACGTTGTATCTGATTATAGCCGATGGCCAGGTAATAATAAAACTCCAGCATGTCTGGGTTTGCCTCCGTACCTGTCTGACAGATATCTATCACCTCATCATAATCCTCCTGTTTCACGGCTTCCCCCAACAAGGTCATGCGAGCAGCTGTATTGGTTGGTTCAATCTGCAATGCTTGTTTTAGTACAGGTATCGCCTTGTCGGTCATATTCTTAGAATACAGATATTGGGCATAGAGCATTGGGATGTCGGCCTCATCAGGTTCTTGCTCCATGATTCGGTCGAAAAGGTTAATCACAATGGTACTATCTTTCTTACTGCTCTCGTTGCGGATAATCAGTCGCCTCATTACATCAGCCTTTGTGCCTGCATCTACCTTACGATTCAGTAACACCTCATTCAACTGTTTGTCGTATTTATCCGTCTGCCCTGTCTGCTCGTAATAAGCAGCCAGCGAGTACATCGCCATCGCATTGTCAGGCTCAGCCTTCAGAATCTGCTGGTAAATCTTGTAAGCCTCCTCATATTTTTCCTTCTGCATATATGCATCGCCCAAAATCACCTGATAGCGAAAGTCGGTGGGAAACTCATCAGCCAGACTTTTCAGTTCGGCCATCGCCTTGTCTTCCTCGCCCTGCTGGTCGAAGATGGCAAACTTCTGCATAGACACTTGTTCGTTCTTGCCGAAGCGCACTTCCAGTTTGTTAAGCAGCTCGATAGACCTCTCGAACTTAGCTTGACGGTTATAAATCTGCAAAAGACTGTAGGTTACATCTATCTTGTCTGGAAAGCGTTTCGCCATATCCTCCAACAGTTCAGAAGCTTCATCCAATTTATTCTGTTGCATATAAAGATTTGCCAATCCTTGAGCATACCAATAATTATCTGGGGCATACTTCACTGCCTCGGCCATGATAGCCGTTCCCCTCTCGTTCTGCTTCAACACCAAATAATATTGTGCCAACTCGTAGAGGGCAGAGGGGGAGTTTGGACAAATGGCCAAGCAATGTTGTAGCATATCAAAAGAAGCATCATACTGCCTCTGAATACGCAAACGAGTTGCTTCGTGGAAGTAGTAGTCGTATTTTCTATCTGTTAACGATTGACCATTGACAATTGACAATTGACAATTAATCAACTGCAACACCAAAAATATCCACAAACACTTAAATCTTTTATCATTAAAAAAAACTCTCATAATCGTCAATTGTCAATGGTCAATCCTTTCCAGAATGTCCAAATCCACCTGCGCCACGCTCCGTCTCATCCAGCGTCTCCACTTCCATCCACTCAGCCTGCTCATGGCGGGCAATCACCATCTGAGCCACGCGTTCGCCATCATTGATCACAAAAGGCTCGTTCGAGAGATTCACCAAGATAATGCAAATCTCACCCCGATAATCAGCATCAATCGTACCAGGAGAGTTCAACACTGTTATACCTTTTTTAATAGCCAGTCCACTGCGAGGACGCACTTGTGCTTCATAACCTGCGGACAAGGAGATAAACAAGCCTGTGGGTATCAAGGCACGCTGCAAGGGTGCCAAGGTGATAGGCTCATTCAAGTTGGCACGCAAATCAACGCCAGCCGACTGAGATGTGGCATATTGAGGCAACTGATGGTGCGATTTATTGATGATTTGTACTTTCATAACACATAACTTTTACTATTAATTTGCGAAAATAGTGTTTTTCTCCCATACTTTTTATACTTTTGTAGTTAATTTAAACTAAGAGGATAAAAAAATGGAATGGAGTAAGCTAATTTCTGCCCAAAGATTCGGCTTGGAGGAGTTTCATGAGGAGAGACACGAGAACCGTACGGAGTTTCAACGCGACTTCGACCGACTGATTTTCTCGCCCCCTTTTAGGCGGTTGCAGAACAAGACACAGGTGTTCCCTTTGCCCGGTAGCGTATTCGTGCACAACCGACTCACACACAGCATTGAGGTATCCTGTGTAGGACGTTCGCTTGGGAACGATGTGGCTCGCGGCATCCTGGAGAAAGAACCAACCTTACAATCCACCAATCTGCCTGAAATTGGTGCTATTGTATCGGCAGGATGTTTAGCACACGACTTAGGAAATCCTCCTTTTGGCCATTTTGGCGAGCGAGCCTTTTCCACCTTCTTCTCCGAGGGCAAGGGATTGCCGCTGAAGAATCATCTCACTGAAGAACAATGGAACGACCTGACCCATTTCGAAGGCAATGCCAACACTTTCCGTTTGCTGACACATCAGTTCGAGGGTCGCCGAAAAGGTGGCTTTGTACTCACCTACTCCACCTTGGCCAGCATCGTGAAATACCCCTATTCATCCACCCATGCCAATAAGAAAGGTAAGTTTGGTTTTTTCACCTCTGAACGGGAAAGCTATGAGCGCATTGCCGAGAAATTAGGGGTGAAGAAAAAGGGCGACCAGATGTATGCCCGCCACCCGCTGGTTTATCTAGTTGAAGCCGCTGACGATATCTGCTATGAAATCATGGATATCGAAGACTCATTCAAGCTCAAGATTCTCTCGTTGCAGGAAACAAAAGACCTGTTGCTGGGCTATTTCCCTGAAGACCGCAGAGCAAAGATGGAGAAGACGCTGAACATGGTGAGCGACCATAATGAGCAGATTGCCTACCTGCGTTCTAATGTCATCGGCTTGCTCACCAACGAGTGCACGCAAGCTTTCCTAGACAATGAAGAGCAAATTCTGGATGGAACCTTCGAAGGATCACTCATCAGCCATATCCCCGAGTTGCCAGCCAGCGCTTACAAACATTGCTGTAAGGTGGCCACCGAGCGAATTTACAAGAGTCGAGATGTAGTGGATATCGAGGTAGCAGGCTTCCGCATCATAGGCACCTTGATAGAACTCATGACTGAGGCTGTTCTATCACCTGACAAGGCTTATTCCCAACTGCTTATCAACCGAGTGTCAAGCCAATATAACATGAAATCGCCTGCACTCTTCGATAGAATACAGGCGGTATTGGATTATGTGTCAGGCATGACCGATGTCTTTGCCCTCGACCTATACAGAAAGCTTAATGGCAACAGCCTCCCAGCTGTTTAATCCTTTTTCTCGGGATAAATCACTTTATTCTGTCCAGAAGTAAAACGTGCGGCATTGGGCTCGTTCTTCAAGAACGATTCCACATGCCTCATGCGCTTCTCCTCCAAAATCTCATCCACGGCAATCAATATACCCGTTTCCTCCACATCACCAAAGCCATAATTGATGGCTGTGCCAAACATTCGCATGGTAGGACTCAGATTCATATAGGCATTCACCAGTGGAGGAATGTTATACCCCATCTTGCGAATCTCGCTGTGCAACACCTTATAATCTTGCTTGAAAGTATCGTTGGGGAACAGTTTAGCCAACTCGGCCTCGTCACTCTCAATCACCAGAGGTTTCATTGGCGTAATCAGATTATCCTTGTCACCAAAATGCTTGCGCAGGAAATACAGAATCATATCCCTGCCCTTGCGGATATATGACGGATACATCGTCACCTTGCCGAAGAAATACTTCACATTGGGTTTGATCACCATCAGCGCACCCAGTCCGTCCCACAGGTTATCCAAAGCAAACAAACCTTTACTGCCTGCCCTGGTGCCCTGATACTCCAAAGTCACAAACGAACGGGCCAACTCAATGGTTGTTGGCATAAACTCCTTTAGGAACTTCTCAGAGAAGTGAAACATGTGTGCTGTAGCCAGCTTGGGCTGACCATTGGCCTCATACTCCACATCCGTGCCTAAGATATATCGATATCCACCTAAGATTTCCTCCGACTCAGGATCCCATACAATCAGCTGTTTGTAAGGATTCTCCATGATGTCAAACTCATCGATATCCATCGATTTGCCTGTTCCACCACCTGCTGCACGGAATGCAATTTCACGCAATCGACCAATTTCCTTCATCGTGTTGGGCGCATTATGAGCCGTCACAATGTAAATCTGGTTATGACTCTTGTTTGTCATGCGCAAACGTTTGTCTTCCGTCAGCTCAGCTTTCAGCAGTTCTCTACTGATAGGCTGAATAATGTCTTCCATTATCATAATCTATCCTTTTCTTACAGCAGACTCTTTCAAGCCTACTGGGGTATATTCAATTTATAAACAATTTCTTTCACATATTGTGCCCACTCTGTTGGGGTCTTACTCTTGTCAAACGTCTGCCAAGAAATGGGCTTGCCAATGGTCACAGTAAATGTTTTGTTCCTGTTCTTGAACATCTCATCAACCAAATACAACATGGCGATATTGAACTTGATGCCCAACCACTTACACACATTAGCCAAGTTGTAGAAGAAGTTCGAGTTGTGTCCATCGAAATGGATAGGCACCACATCACGCTGATACTCCACACTCTTCGCGACAAACGTCTTTTTCCAGTCCAAATCCTTAATCACCCCTTGCTGTTTTCTCGAGCAGATACCTGCAGGAAAAATAATGAGCTGATCTTCTTTTGACGCAAATCCAGCCTCCACCCTGCGTGGGAAGTCCTTCGCCTGCTTGCCCGTCTTATTGATAGGGATAAAAAAAGGTGCCAATCCGTGGAGGTTCATCAGCAAGTCGTTCACCAGAAACTTGATCTTGCCCTCATAATGTTCCCCCAACACAGCACCCAATGCCAGTCCGTCCTGACCACCCAATGGATGGTTCGATACGAATGTATAAAGCTTTCCATCCTTCGGCAGGTTCTCCTCGCCCTTCACCACAATCTTATCGTTCAATGCCTCTAGTGCTCCTTTGGCAAATTCTGTTCCTTGCTTATCGCCCAGGCTTCTCAGGATATCGTTCAATTCATCCTGATGCACGATACGTTTCAAGTAATTCACCACGAATCCTGGCACATATTTCGCCTTATCGGGTGCTTTTTCCCTAAGCACCTTATCTATGTCTATCAAAAAAACAGAATCCTCAGCCATTATTTACAAAACACTATTTGGCTGCAAATTTAATCTATCTTTTGGATATCTAAAAGGATTTTTTAAGAAATTGTTGCAAAAAGTTAAAAAAAAGACATTATTTCGTTGCATTCATTGTTAATTGTGTAAGCTTTACCGTCAAGAGGATTATCCGTCATCTATTTACTCTTCGTACAGCAAATAGGGTTTTCGATCTTGCTTGAACTTATTTACATCATCTTGCCAGCGAGCCTGAATTTCAATGGCTGTCTTGCCCTGTTCAATCATGGTGCGGACCCAATCGACACCAATGAGTTTCTCGAAAAAGGAGGTGAAGAACTTGTCACCTTGACCCAAATCGTTGTAGGCATCAATGAGATAGGTGAGGTCAATGCCCTTTGTACGCAAGGTATCATGGTTCAAACCGCTGAGGTTTACACCTTGACAAAGTTTGCCTTGCAATGGTGGAGTCTTGGCTCCAGTGCGGGGCTCAGGGGTGAAACTGAACGTTCGATTCTTCATGCTGGGATGACCATAAATCTGGAAAGGCAGGTCAGTGCCACGACCAACGCTCACCGGGGTGGCCTCAAAATAGCACAGTGAGGGGTAGAGATAGACGGCAGTCATGTTGGGCAGGTTGGGAGATGGAGGCACCTGGATGTTCCACTCGGTGTGGTGAGTGTAATTCTGGCAAGGGATGACGCACAGGTTGCATTGCAACTTGCCTAACCAGCCTTTTTCTAACGCCATCTGAGCCAGTTCACCCAAGGTCATGCCATGTAGCACAGGGATAGGCAGCAGACCAACACCACTCTTATATTTCATGTCGAGGATGGGTCCGTCCACCAGATGACCATTGGGATTGGGGCGGTCGAGGATGATTATCGCTTTCTGATGTTCGGCACAAGCCTGAATCAGTCGGCACATGGTGATGTAATAAGTGTAGAAACGAAGTCCAACATCTTGGATATCGACAAGTAGTACATCAAACTTGGCCATGGAGGCAGCAGAAGGGCGATTGTTACCCCCATCGTAAAGCGAGAGGATAGGTATGCCTGTTTTGGCGTCAACATCGTTCTTCACATGCTCACCAGCATCAGCAGTGCCACGAAAGCCGTGTTCAGGCGAGAAAGCGGCGGTTATCTGAATGCTGTCGGCCAAGAGTTTATCGAGTAGGTGTTCACCATTGGGCAACAATGCTGTATGATTGCCAAACAGTGCCACACGCTTGCCAGATAGCAAAGGATAG